>CAIQQH010000101.1 GCA_903873915.1 uncultured Flavobacteriia bacterium
GGCGTTCTCCAACCTTGCCAGCTTCTGCAGATTGCACTTATTCAACTACATTCATTTGATGAAATTCCTTGAAAATCCAGAGAAAGACTGGCTCAAAGAATACGACGCTCAACTTCAGCTTGAATTTAGCAGTTCTTAAAAAGGGGGGGGGCTTACTTTTGAAAATGTTAAATCAATATCAATAAAATCAAGGCTTTCAGAAAGCAAAATGATTAATTCGTATTTTTATCGGACAGTAGTGATTCCGAATTATACAGAAGAAAATTGTAAAGATGATTGTCAATTTAAACGTGTTGATGAGGGCTATATCATTCTGTTCGAAGATCGGATCAGAAAAGCCGCAGAATATATAGATTCAAAAATAAGTGCTGGGGTGCTAAACATTGAGAATTCAATAAAATTTTTAGTGCTCTGCCATGAATTGGGACATTGGTTAACACATTGGCCTTTAGACTCAAATGGTTTGAGATGGGATTGCCGATACTACTTCAATCCCGACACCAATGAAGCGGATATAATTACCCACGAAGCGCTAGCTCAATTAATCACCTATTGGTGTGCCGAAGGACATCCTTTGCACGAAGAGATACTGAGCGAGTTTTTGACACCAAAAAATCCGACATCGGCATACAACATGTACTTGGCACTGGTTGGTATTTCAAAAGTTGACATTCTCGAAAGATTAAAACTGCTGCGCGCCAACATGGGTTGCAATGCACTGCTTACTGATGAAACGGCATATAACCTTCTCAAAACGCCGAGTTTTATGAGTGAAATTCAACATTGGGCAAAAGAACATTCCATTCGAAAAATCGATTTGAACTTGGACGATTTAAAAGTGTTAGAAAAGAGCATTTTGAACCGCTTTTTGATTCATCGGTATGGTAGAGAAATCGAATACGACTACATTCTTTGCATGCTTGAAAAAGAGGGAATACTCGATGAACATGCAAAATCAATCTTAAAGTTTGATAAGCGATTCTGTATTTAAAAAATAAACACAATGGAAAATGAGAAACTCACGTATTATTGGTTCGAGGATTCAACTACCAATGGATTGAAATTTGAAACAAATAAGCCCTATCCTCTTTCCGAAATCGATGAAATTTTAAAGAGAAATAGAACGCATAAAATAAATGGTTTTTTCGTTCATTTTGGCACACATGGACAAGGTTTTTTTCAAAGGAGACTGATCGAAAGTGCTGATGATCATACATTTCGTCAAAAAACAACTTCCTTCTCGACTGATGAATACGTGCATGAAAGAACATTCAATGATAAAATAGTGAGTAATCTTTTAGAACTGGAAGTAAGCAAAATAGATGATGATAGATTCAATAAGACAATAGGGTTAGCAAAAAGGTTTGGAATTTAAGTTCAGCTTAAAGTTACTTTGCTTTCACAATCTCATCACGCAAGTCCATCAATAATTCACCTAACTTATTTTCACCGTACCATTCTCCCTCGAAAAGATAGGCGCCCCAGAACACGGCATTTCCGCTTTTCCTTTTGGTGACATCTTCAATCAGCAGTGCATCTCCTGTTGATAATAGTAACGCGCGTAAGTCCGGATGTTGTTCAAATTTCAATCGAAGCACCAAGCGCATGTTTTCAATGTCTTGCTCTTTTGTTGGATCCAAGATCATTTGACTCCTAAGCGACTTAATTTTGATTTTTAACATTAAGGGGCTCTTCTCCTGCTTAATCATCTCGTGTATTGATGCATCATCGAAACGTAAAGACTGAAACAAGGCTTCGGCTGTGCGCCAATCTTCTCCTTTATACACGATTGGACTGGCAGACATATTTCCAAGGTATCCGTTTGGAAGTGCGTTTTTCGTAAAGGAAATAACCGCTTGATTCGTTTGGATGACAACTTTTTTTTCCATGGGGAGGATATGCTAAATGCATCTGTGGATAACAATCGACTTTAGGGCATTTAATCTTCTTCGTTAGCTTTCATTGTCACAAACCCTTAAGTTCCAAATTCGACAAGTGCATCAATAAAATGTAAGACTTGTCCTTGATCCTCCCTTCAAGAAAGGCTCGGTAGGTTTTTCCACCATCCTGAAAAACAAGCGGTTCATTCCCTTTTTCACCACCAACCAATAACATCAAAGCATCTTGCTCATGAAGCTCCTTGGCCATCTCAAACAAAAAATCAAAAGTCAAACCGTTGATGTGGGTAATCTGGTACTTCTTCGAAAAGACGAATTTGTTGTACACCTCTTTCTTTGGCAAGAACTTCCCTGCCGGTTTAACCGGAAATTCAGCGAGAATGTTGGCGATGGTCTCTTTGGGTGTGCGCTCTTCTTTCAAGGTGCCGTCGGGCAAATGAACGGCTTCCGTTTTTTGAATTTTAAAGACAGGTTTCAAATCGGTGTTGATATATACCTTAGTGGTTTCGCTGACAAACAATCCTGTTAACTGCGGATTGAATTCTGGATCTGTGGCCATCAATGCTTCTGCAATGGCTTCATCGTTTCCTAGATTCTTAAGCAGGCGTTCGTAGGAATTTTCGACGGTAGATTTCAAAACCCTCGCCGTTTGCGTAGCTTTTCCTTCCGCAGTGACTGTTTTCACCAGAGGTTTCTTCGCGATTGACTTAAAAATAACCTCGGCATTTCTGCCTTTACTATCTGATAAATTAATTCTTCTTGACATCTGTAACTTATAACATTCCAAAATCCATTTCTTCCTCAACAGGCTCATCTTCCACTTCAGCCATTCGGGTAACTTGGCTATTTTCCAGGTACGCAAATTCAATGATCGCACCCGTCAACACAAAAATCCCAAAAGGGTTGGTCAGCAAGATGGCGTCCGCACCTTCATAATCTGGCCGGTAATTGAATTCAAACCGAGCCAATTTACCATTTGCAAGATAAGCCGATGCGGCAGTCTTCATGTTTTCATCCTCAAAACCCAGCTGATAGGCGGCTGTAATTTCCAGGTTGAACAACTCATCGAGTGTGGCATCTTTCAAGGTTACCTCACCTTCATAACTCGAGGACACCAAGACCGCGTCAGTACCATCCTGATAGACCACTTTTAGTGTTTTCTTGTCCAATTCGGACTTGTTTTCATCCACCGTTTTTAACGCGGTAGCACCATTCAGAATAACGGTACTTCCATCCTCTAAGAGGCCACTTAAACTGCATGGGTTCCCTTTTTCGTCTTTGACGATTTGTTCAACAAATCCATAGATCTTGTCCCTATCAACCTTGGTAAGCGTAGCAGAAAATTTAACGTCACCTGCTACAAATTGTATTGCTTTTGCCATAATCTTCTTTTAAACTTTTTCCCAACCAGACTTTATGTTTTCTGTAATCAACACCGCAATTTTCTCTTCCATTTCTTGCTTCGAGCTGCAGAGGAAGATCTCTTGCTCGAGGGGTGATTTTCGTCCTGAGCTAAAGTCGGAATACAGCACCAAGAATGGTGGGTAATTTCCCGTTTGCGCCTTATGTGTTTCCACACTCAAGAACTTTCTCACCGCTGTTCCCGATTTACCTTTTTTGGTGTAAACCTCACGAGCAATGATTTCAGAATTCACCGAAAGTTCGGTTACCGCGCTAGATTTCTCGGAAATTAAATCCATGAATTCTTGCCCGCCAGCATCCGTAGCATCTGCCTTTTTGTCCTCCCGAAAACGTTGAAAAACCGGAGAAATGCAACTTACAGTAAGCGCCTGTCCTTTCAAGGCGTACCCTTGGACTTTATCAAAGGTCAAAAGTGCTTTGCGAATCGACCCTTTCGTGGTTTCTGTAATGACATCGAGACATGTCAGCTCCACAACCATTTTCGGTTCAACCATGATAAATGCAGTTTTCGCACCCGACACTTCCGTATAAGCACTTTGAACAGCCAGTGTTTTGAGTGATTCCGCGATGGCCACACGATCTTTCTCTGAAAATCCATTGCCACACTTGGTGACCAACTGAAACTCGTTATTGGCATTCACAATCCCCAAGAGCAATTCACGCAAAGTTTCATCCGCACCGGCATTCAACGCATAACCCAGCACAACCAAATCTAAGGTGATTTCTTGCTTGATCTTATAGGTCATGTTTTCCGATGTACGGACTACTAAGCCTTCCTCTTTACCTTCGATTGTTTTATACAGTGCGATAATATCTGCCCGACTTTCCGAATACTGTTGTTCGATGAAAAAAATCTGTTCCGAGCAAGCAAGGGCTTTCATTTTTTCCACCTTCACCTTGAGGTCCATGAGTTCCTCTTCTGACGTCATGATGTCAAACACACCGAAACGAATATCGTGCTTATCTGGTTCATCCAACACTGCAGCAAGGTCACGATGGGACTGCGATTTCCCGTCCTTAAACAGACACAACTCCCCCACCAATTCAACATTTTCTTTTAGCTGCTTGGCCGCATCCAGAATGGCTTTTATCTCAAAGGTTTTCTCATTTCCATTTTGTAAGATGGTTTGACCGTCCTTGATGCTCAGCACGGCAAAAAAGCCATCGTATTTAATGGAAGAAAAATAATAGGCCGATTCCAAAATTTTCAATCCGATATGATCCGGATCAATGGGAATGTAGCGGGATGCGATTTTTGTTTTGTAGCTTGCTATAGTCACTGTTTATATATTTTATTTTTCAATCATCATCTCCTCCAATGGTCAAAGGTCTCACGACACTGCCATGTTTCATCTGCATCTTTCTGCCATTCCTCTTGATAACCTACTCCGGCATTGGTCGAATAATTTACGCCCTTAAAAGTAAGTGTTTGCTTGTAACTATAGCACGGATTTTCTTCAAAAAGCGCATACTGATAAGACAATGCTGTTTTATGCAATCTCCGTGGCGCTTCCAAACCTGAAATATACCCGGTTAACTCAAAAATATCATCCAGCCTACACACACTTTTGCGTCGTGAATTATCCATTAAAATGGTATTCACTCAGCTATAAATTTGAATAGGATTCTTTTGTCATTTCTTCTATGTGCTGTTTTGATTACCTATTTCTTTCTAGTTCCAGATCCAATTAAATCCATTTACTTGTGGGCTTTTTTGATTGGAACCATCGTTTATGGATTGCGGTTAAATGTCAGTGGTAAAGAATAATCAAAATGAACTAAACAGAATTCAAAGGGATTACGAGTGTGAAACCGAGGAATTTCTCCCTCAAACCGTCAAATTAAATGTTAACTTTAAGCTAGTTTTCAGTTTATTAGGCGGTTTATCACCGAAACAATTGGATGACAATATAAAACTACATGCATAAATGACCGGTCGAGTGAGAAAAACCGCCCTCCTAATTTTACTTTTTCTTGTTGGGAACCTCTTGAATTCGTGCCGTCAAGAGACCCACCCTCCCTTAGCGTTTTATTACTGGAAGCAGTCATTCCAGTTGAACAAATCACAAAAAGCGCTCTTGAAAAGTTGCTCGGCCAACAAGCTATATGTGAAATTCTTTGATGTGGTAGTGAACGAAAACAATCAGGCCGCACCAGTTTCAAAAATTGAGTTTCAAGATGCACCGCAAACCGAGATTATTCCCTGTATTTTTATTCAAAATGCTGTTTTTATTGGGGACCGAGATGTGGATGCACTTGCCAAAAAGATGACTGAGTTGATTCAACGAATTGCCCAGAAAAACTCCTTGACGTTTCAAGAAATTCAAATCGATTGCGATTGGACGGCAGGTTCGCGCGACAATTACTTCGAATTCCTCAAAACGCTACAAAAGCAAGTGTCAACGTTAACCATCTGCTGTACCGTGCGTTTACATCAAGTGAAATACCAGACAAAGACGGGAATTCCACCAGTAAAAAAAGGACTTTTGATGTGCTATAACATGGATGACATTGACGATTTCACAACTGAAAATTCAATCGTTTCCGAAAAGGTGCTGAAGGAATACGTGAATAAGCATTCTCAGTACCCGTTTAGCCTGGATCTTGCGCTACCTGTTTACCAGTGGGGATTGGTGTTCCGTTTGGGAAAACTCAGTTTAATTGCAAACGATATCAACAAAACTGATTTAAAGAAGCATCATGTTCAGAGGATTGAAGGAAACATATACCGCGCAACCAAAAACTGTTTTGTAAAGGGAACCTACCTGTGTAAAGGAGATTTAATTCGATTTGAACAATCCTCCCCTGAAGAGTTGATGAAGGTCTCAGAAGCACTGTCAAAAACAAAACTAAGCTTCCAACAAGTCATTTTTTACCATTTAAGTCAAGACAATATAAACCAATACGATGCAAAATTTTTCTCAAAGATTAACGCTCTTATTCCTTAGTGCCAGCGTTGCACTGCAGTCTATTTCGTGTGCCTGGAGTCCTTACATGGAATATGAAAGGCTCTTCGACAGGGACCTCATGTTCGATTACAATAAGAAAAACAAGGAATACAACGCCTGGTATTACAACGTTGATTTGTACAATGAAACGAAGCAACAGATTCAAAATGCTGAAAGCTGGTCTGCATACTTGGAAAATGCCTACAGTACTGAGGTTCTTGTTGAATTTATCTACCGTCCAGAAATTAACTTTTCTTCTCCGGAAAAAGAACTTATTTCTCTAAAAAGCAAACGACAGCATCTACTTCAGAGCACTGACAAAGAGAAGAAATTTGTTGATTTCATCGTCTATGCACTCAAGGTGGAAAAATTACTCAGGTCTTATGAGCCCGATCCATGGGAAGAAGAACCACGTAAAATTGTACTTACCGATTTCACGCCTCTTATCACCGTTGCACTCAACCAATTGAAAGTAAATACAGATGAAGTTCTGAAAGAACGTTTTGCTTTTCAACTCATTAAACTTTATCGCTACAGCAAACAGTTCAGCCAACTCGCGGAGATTTTCAATCAAAATTTTTCTGCCCGTCAAACGATGCTGAGCTATTGGGCGATGGAACATTATGCGGGAGTTTTGGCTGAAATGGGAAGAGGCTACGAAGCAAATTACTATTTCGCCAAGGTATACATTCATTGTCCTGAAAAAAGAAGTAGTTCATATTTGAGTATGAAGATGAAATCTGACTATGACTTCCAGCGGACATTAGCGCTGAGCACAACAAATGAGGAAAAAATGGCCCTTCATTATATTCATGCCATGCGGACAAAAAGCTTGGCACTTGAGGATTTAACTGAAATCACTCAAGAACTTGGGAATCATGAATATGCACGAATGATCATGTCGCATGAAATCAACAAATTGGAGAAAATTCTCTTGACAAGAAATCAAGAAGAAGATGAGGAGTACCTGAGTGAAAACATCAAATCATTGAAGCTATTAAAGAATCAAGTTCCTGACTACCTCAAACAATTGATTCAATTGAATGAACGTATGCTGGAGTTGGATAGCGACGATTTTTACTGGCACTTGTCCTTGTCCTACCTCTACTATCTGGATGGACAAAACATAGCCTGTTCTACCTTGCTTAAAACATTCCAGCCATCTGCAAGTAAGATTCAAAAGCAGTATGACATCATCTTTATTATCAACTACATAGAAACAAAAGCGTTCTTAAGTGATGAGGATGAAAATATCATCGGAGAAAAACTTTTTGCGATCAATGATAACCAACCGAGCTATCCCTTGTTAACGGAAGTGATGTTTACCGAAAACGAATACAACACCATCAACGAGTTTGTTTTTAGTAAAATTTCTGAGCGTTATGGTCAAACGAATACGTTCCTTAAACTGATATTTTCTGGAACTACTTTTTACGCTGATTTGGGAATCAATACCTCCAATCCAATCGATTCAGATCATCCACATGATTTTATCGTAAAGGTAGAGGACATTGATCAAATCCTCGCTGACATAAAGCGAACCTCTGAAACAAAACTGACTCAATTCGCAACAACCTATTATTTCACAAGGTATTCTTACGATGAGCATGAGTCGAGTAAAATTATTGATTTCGCACAGTGCGAGGTGATGTTAAAAGAAATGAAGGCCACAATTCTTCTCCGGGATCCGTCCAACATTTCTGAAGTTATAGACATCTATCAATCCTTGCCTAGTGCTTATTTGGAGGAATCTTATGTTCACGGTTCTCCCTTCAAATTCTCTGTCAAGAACCCTGATTTCATGCAACATGATGACAATGAATCCTCATTGCCAAAGCTCACACGGATGGCTTTTGCAGAGCGAATTAAGCAACTGCTCAGTGAACCACTAAGCGCTTCAAATGCATATCTCTTAGGTTTGGCCTATTACAATTCAAGTTATTATGGCCTTCAGTGGAAGCTCCTCGCTTATTACCGCTACTTTGACAGTCCGCAAGGTGTTGTGAACATGAAGGTGGCTGAGAACTATTTCAAGCAAGCCATTACCTTGGGTGGATTAACGAAAGAACAGCAGGCCGAAGTGTATTTCATGTTGGCACGTTGTGAACAGAATAGATATACCGTCAGGAATGGAGTATTCCCTGAAAATGACTATTATGACATTACCTTCGCCGAATATTTCCAGAAAATGAGGATAGATGGATACATGTCTAATTTCAAGCAGTTGTCAACAAATTTCCGAGGAACAAAAGTGTATCAGGACATCATTAAGGAATGTAGTTATTACAATAGCTATCTGAATTAGATTTTTTCCATTTCATTGTCGTCCGACTAAAACCACCTTTATGTTTGATCGGACAACATTGTTTCCAATTGACTAGGTTGGAGAATTGTAGGAAGAGTTCAATTCGTCAGCAAGGTCGTCTTTATTTGAACCAGTTTACAAAAACGCTTGGTTTCTGGAAAAAGGCTTCGTACCCAAATTCCATCGTATTCCCAAACCGTTCGAACTCATTTCCAATGTTTGGGATGTGTTATTTAATGCATGTTTGCCATGGTACTTATGGATCGAATAAGCGGTTAAATCAAAGAGCAATAGAAATCCACCTTGCATGATCATTCCATTCCCAAAACCGTTGTATTGATCTCTTTTGGCAACATTCTTATCGGCTAAACTTCGCAGCAAAAAACCACTTCCCACATACACCACATCGAGTCCTGAATTGAATAAAAAGATGTTTTGCGTCTTTCGTTGCGCTTTCATCGTTTCAGTCAAATTATCCGTTGGCACTTCCTTTTTTGCTTTTATATAGCCTGGAATGGCTAGACCAAGATTCACAACATTCCACATGACGTTCATTTGATGGAAAGATTTCGCTTCTCCTTCCTTTACCGTCGCCCACCCTATTCCACTCGCGATAAAATTGGCTGTTGCCCAGCTTCCTAGCCCCAACATCAATCGTTGATCGATTCGTGATTTGTCTTCATTGAATTGCTTGATTGGCTGGGCCAAAGAAACGCTCGAGACAAAAAATAACACAAAGCAAAAAAGTTTCATTCGTTAAAATTTAAATTCTTTTATTTTCTCCATTTGGCATCCTTTAGGCTATTTATTTAGCCATATAAGCTCCATCTCCGTTGGTTCTTTCATTCTTTCAGCGAGCTTGTAATAGCGTTCAGCAAGTGTAGATAAAAAATCCTGTGCTTTCTTTCCTTCATCGCTCAAACCTAATAAATTCTCGATTCCCCAATTTTTCACAAGATGATCAATGATGCTGGCGTAGTCATAGCTTGTATATGCCCCAATTTTTTGGGTGATGTTTACATAGTTTAAGTATTGTCTCTTCTCTGTCCCAAATCCAATAGATTCGCGGGCATAACAATTTTCTTCTTCATCATGGCAACAAAGGCAGCTAAACCACCATTTGGGTCCGATTCAAATATCTTACCCATAAAAAACTTATAGGCTTTCTCATGCAAAGCCTCTTCACCAGCAATGGTATTGCATATTTTAGCAAGAGCCAAATCTCCGGATTTATAGGCCAGCTTGCCTGTATTCACATGCGTTATTTTGGTTGCTCTTTCTTGAAAGGAGGTATAAATCATACCATTGTAAGGATCTCCATCCGTTTGAAGATCAACACCATTGTGCAAGAGTTGTTGAATGGATTTTTCTACAACCTTCATGTCCACCCGACCACTCAAATACAAGTATTTGTTTAAAAGGTCACCGTGTCTATTTTCCTCTGCTGTCCATAATCTAGACCACCTTGCCCATGCTCCATTGCTTGACACATTGCGCTCTTCGTTCATTCCTTTTAATAGATTGAAAAAAGTTTGGTAACTCGGCAAAGCCTCTTCTGTGATCATGTTTCCGACAAGTGACACCAAAACTGTGTCTGGAACATTTGCGATACTTTTTTGAAGAATTTGAATTTTATCGTGGAAATCCGAATCAGCAAAATCGGGCAAAAAATCAGCCGGTTGCCAACATTCCTCTGGATTTTTCATTTTTTCACTTATGAATTGCTCCACAAAAGGTTCGACAGACTTAATCACCTCCATTTTTTCTTCAAACGCCATTATTTTCACAGATTAGTATATCGACACTGACTTACTGTAAAAATAACCTTTATTTAAGAATTATCGGGCAACAGATAGAAATGAACTTCTTGGTAATTCGCTATTATTAGCCCCAAATCAAGAGATTTCCTTGGTGCTATTAGCCACCATCGAATTGATCACAAGAATTTCATCTTGATCTAAGTAGCGCCACTTTCCGACAGGAATATCGAGTGAGATGTTCATGATGCGCACACGCTTTAATTTTGTTACCCTATAATCAAGAAACTCGCACATGCGACGGATTTGTCTATTCAATCCTTGCGTGAGAATGATGGTAAAGGTGAAGCTGCCATTTTGTTTCACGTAACATTCACGCGTTACTGTATCTAAAATCGGAATTCCTTTACTCATCTTCTGGATGAAGGAATTGGTGATGGGTTTGTTTACCGTCACCTCGTATTCTTTCTCGTGATTGTTTCGCGCACGTAATATTTTGTTGACGATGTCTCCATCATTGGTGAGAAAAATCAATCCTTCACTTGGTTTATCCAACCTCCCAATGGGAAAAATTCTTTTCGGGTAATTGATAAATTCAATGATATTGTTTTTCTCTCGAATTGTATCGGTGGTGCAAACAATTCCGATTGGTTTATTGAATGCAATGTAAATGAAATCTTCTTTCGGTTCGCTGATTGTCTTTCCGTCAACGCTAACCACATCACCAGGCAACACTTTCGTTCCTTTCTCAGGAATGTGGCCATTGATCCGAACTCGACCTTCATCGATGAGTTTATCCGAAGCTCGTCTCGAGCAGTAACCTACTTCGCTGAGGTATTTATTGATCCGGGTAGCTTCGTTGGAATCCATGACTATGAGATTAATTTGGCGAAATTAAGGTTAAAATAAAGAACATAATGCTGATTTATGCCTAGACTAAAAGTGCAGATTACTTTATTGCGATTTTTTAAGGTATTCTTATCGAATA
>CAIQQH010000102.1 GCA_903873915.1 uncultured Flavobacteriia bacterium
AGTTAAACGATTCGATCGACGGTGTGTTTGGTTCGTCAAATGCTGTAAAATCTATAGGTACATTTGAGAAGGCACTCGAGCAATTCAGTGCGCTCATCGAAGCAGGTGATGAAAAAGGGGCTTTCGAAGTGATTGATCGAAATAAGGAGGCCATTCAAAACGTATTGACTGATGAATCGCTCGAATTGGTACCCAATCTCGTTGCAAAAGCCGTGGTACTGGACGAGGAGAATCGCGTGCAGCAAAAGAAAATAGATGCATATACGGATGAAATTCGCACATTAGAAATTTCTCTTCAATCCCTTCAGAATTCTGTTTTCATGGCAAAGAAGAAGGATCTTCCTGGCATTCAAGCAGAGATTGCTTCCAAGCAAGAAGAAATTCGATTGAACAATGAGGAGCGAAACCTATTGTTGAAGAAGGTTGACATCGTTACCAAAGAAAAGAATCGCTTAAACAAACAAATCAGTATCATACAAGATGCGATATCGAATAAATCGGTCATCGTTGTCGGTAAAGATCAAGCGCGAAACGAACTTTTGACCACTCAAAAAGTGAATTCAAACACACTTACTTCTTATGTGGAACAGCAAATTTCTATACTAGAAGCTGAGGATCCAAGTTTGCGGGAGTCGATTAATTTATCTTCTGGACGCACATCTCAAACCATCTACGCTGAATATATTTCTTCAGTGAAAGCCGTGCAAGAGGACACGAATCTATCACCGGAGGAAAAGCTCTACAAGTCACTTTCAATTGAACGAAAAATAGAAACGTCATTTACCAATCGATTGGAAGAAATTGAAAAGGTGTTGTTTGATGATCCAACAAATGTTGGACTTATTGATGAAAAGCGTGCCTTATCGGGTTATCAAAAAGAATTACAGAAAAATATGGATGCCCATGAAGGTCAAGTAGAATTGCTCTTGGCCAATCAAAAAGGAGGGAACTCAAAGGAGACACTCACCAATGACATTGATCCAGAATACGATGAAGTAATTGCAGCGATAGAAAATAATGAAACCATGTCCGCGATTGAGAAGGAACTTGCTCGTCAAGCTGCAGATCAGAAATTAAACGAGTCCATTGCTCGCGAGAGGGATGAACTTTCTGATAGGTTGAAGGCAGATCCTGACAATACCTTACTGAAGGAACAAAATGAAAAATTGGCTGCACTTCAAACAGAAACGAATGAACGCATTGAAAAAAGAGAAAACGAGTTGTCGCAATTTGACCCAGCGCGTCAGAATGAACGAAAAGTTGAACTTTCGAAGTCCATCAACTCAAAATATCTAGATCAACGAACACAGGTTGCTCAAAATTTGGCCTTGAACTCTTCAGAAAAACTAAGTGCCTTACAAAACCTTGATGAATCATTTTTAGCAA
Organism: uncultured Flavobacteriia bacterium; assembly: GCA_903873915.1. GTDB lineage: Bacteria > Bacteroidota > Bacteroidia > Flavobacteriales_D > Crocinitomicaceae > M0103. The sequence goes on from CAIQQH010000102.1 coordinate 1,387, forward strand.
AAGTAAATCAAGCCATAGCAGACAATGAGAAGCTTCTGGCACAAGACCCAAACAATTCAATCAAACAACAAAAAGACGTTGATCTTAAATCCTTGCGCGATGATTACACCATTCAAATTGCCGAACGAAAAGTTGCTATTGAAAGTATAGGGAAAGAAGAGGTTAAGATAAAATTACGATCACAAGTTGATCCTGGTTATGCAAATCAATTGAAAACGGTTGAAAGCGCACAGCTTCCTGAGCAAGAAAAAATCAAACAGCTGAAAGCCATTGAAGAACAACATTTGGCAAAGTTGAATGCGGAAAAGGTGAAGAACAGTCTTGCAATCACTACAAATCCGTTGGATGAAAAAGCCTTGGTTAAAGATGCACTATTGCTGAATGAAATCAAGCAGCAACAAGAACGAATCAAGGAATTGGACAATCAATTCATTGCAAGAGCTGATCCAGTTGATGTGGCCACGCAAAAACGAGAATTGGAAGAGAATATTGATGATAGTTATGCGAATGAACGTGCAAAAATCACTTCAAACAAGGAACTTTCTCCAGCTGAAAAATTGATAGCTATTCAAAATCTTGACAAGGGATTTGTAGAAAAAGTGGATGCGGCAATCGCTGAAAATGATAGGCTTAAATCTCAAGACCCATCCAATAGTTCGTATCAGGAGAAAGCAGAGGATCTAAGCTCGATAAAGTCTGAAAAAAACACTGAGATTGCGCAGCGTTCAGAGAAGATAGAATCTCTGAATAGTCAAGCAGTCGCAGATGAAATATTAAAAAAAATCGACCCAGATTACATAAATCGAAAAGCTGAGATAGACAACAATGCTCAGTTGACTTCGGACCAAAAATCAGTGCAGTTGGCTGTCATTGAGCAGGAGCGTTTATCAAAACTGCTTTCTGAGAAGAAAAGAATTGAAAATGCTTTAATTCAAAATCCAACTGACGAAAATTTACTTGCTCGTCAAGCGATTGTGGAAACGCAAACATTGGAACAGGAAAAAACAGTTCAATCACAGAACGAACTTCAAAAAACCAAGGTGGAACCTGTGACTCGGGCTTCAGTTTTGGCAACGATCAACCCGGAATATGAAAGTGTTCGAAAGGGTGTAGTCGCCAATTCAAGTTCAGAGAAAGAAAAACTTGAGTCATTGATTGCATTGGACAAGGCCATGTTGGAACAGGTGAGGACCACAAAATCAGAGCTTGCTAATTCATTAAAAAATAGCACTGAAGAAGAGTTGAAAATCAAAATGGATGTCTTTACAGCTTTAGAAAAAGAAATCCAACAAGCCATCACAACGAATGAAACTCAGTTGAAGAAGATATCTTCTGAAGTGGCAACCACGACACCAGTGAAAACAAGCATTTCTGAAATAGATCCAAGCTATGAAAAGGATGTCGAGACGATTAATTCGGATTCCTCGTTATCTGAATTAGAAAAAAGCAAACGACTTCAGGCACGTGATCAACAGCTCCTTTCACGATTGAACAAAGAGATCGAGACATTGGAAGAGTTAGGAAAGAGTAGTCCTGATGCAGCAATTATTGATGAAACGATTGAAAATCTACAGACTCAAAAGGAGTTCGTAGAAACCCGCATGAATGAACGCTCTCAGATTCTTGCAGCATCGACACCTGAGGGAGGAGGCGTTAATCCTCCAAAAGTGAGGTCTCAAACTGAAATACTTACGGCAGTGTTGCCTTCATTTAATGCACAATTGAACGAAATCACCTCCTCTTCGAAATCTGATTTGGATAAGCTGACAGAAGAGATTGAATTGAGAAAGTTGCTTTCGTCAAAATTGGAAAAGGAACGGCAAGTCCTTGAAAAACGCGTGCTTAAAGATCCTTCTGACGTAACGGCTACAGAGGAATTGCGTGTTGTTGATGCATTCCTTTCAGAACAAAAACAAATTAGTGCAGTTAGAGAAAGTGACTTAGCCGATGTGAAAAGTGGTGTAGCAATCGTCGGCTCCCCAATCGCAAATACTGAAAAACAAAAGGAAATTCAGCAGATAGCTCCAACATACAAATTCGATCCGCAAGATGGTCAAGTCAAAACAATGGAAGATATTGACTTGGCCACCTCAAATGAAGCTCAGTTAAATGAACGCATCATTGCCCGTTTGGAAGCGGTATTGACTGGATTGAATGAATCTCCTAAAGATAAATCTTTGTTGCGTGAAAATGAAGTGTTAATGGCGCTGTTGGATGAAAATAACCAACGACTTTCAGGCTTGCAAAACGAGAAGTCTGAGCTGCAAATTTCAAGTATAACACAGACAGATAAGGACCGTGTTATTGATCAACTTGATCCAGAATTCCGGAAATTACAACAAGGACAAACTGAAAATATTCGTGAATTATCCACTGCTGAACTTGATAATTCCATTTTTATTGAACAAAAACTACTCGCACAAATATACGACCGAATTGAAGTCTTAGACGGTGAGAATGCAGTTGAAAATCAGCGCGAGAAAGCAATTTTGGAATTACTTTCAGATGATTTTCAATCCGACATCAACGCGCGACAAAACCTTTTAAACGACATCAACGCGGCGGTGTTTAGCGCAGAAGAAAAAGCATTTACCATCGATGCATTAAGTCCTGATTACGCCACTACAGCATCATCAGTCAGTGCTTCATCACTTCCTCAACAAGAGAAGGACCTGATGTTGATGGACAATGAAAAACAATTGCTATATCGCATATTATCAGCGATTGAAGCCCAAGAAAGTAGCTTAGCAAACACTCCAGATAATTCAACCGCATCCCGTCAACTAGCCCTATTGAAACAATTGGAAGTTGAGTCCTCTGGTCGATTGAAAGCACTTGACCCAGATGGAATTCAAGCGGCAATTGCAGCCCAAGCCATGACGGATAAATTAATGCCTGACTATACTTCGCGCAGAAATTTCATTGTAAACGATGCTAAAATGAATGATCTCGTCAAAGAAAAGGCCTTGATGAATTTAGAACAAGAATTATTGGAACTGGTCGAAGAGCAGATTTTCCGTTTGCAAGATGTTTCTGGAATGGCTAGCTCAAGTGATGAAAATTTTGAAAATATCGAAACGCTTAATGCACTGAGGAGTTCATTGGACAAATCAATAATTATTCACAAAGAAACGATTAATCGACCTACAAATGATGCCTTGTTGAATGAGCAGCTCGAGCGTTTGCTTGTAGATGTAATGCCCGATTATTCGTCACGTATTGCCGAAGCAAGACAGCTGAAGAATGGAGTAATGACTGATGAGGGGTTTTCAAAACAACAAACGATTGAACAAGAACTTATTTCGAAGTTAAGAGCAGAAAAAAATCAAGTTATAAAGCAGATTAAAAAGAATCCCAATGATGAGGAGTTGAAACAAAAACAATCTCTTATTTATGCCTTAATTGCAGAACATTCAAAAGAAATGACTCGTATCGAAAGCGAGAAATCAAAAGCAATCGCTCAGTCAAAATCTGGATATATTGAATCAATCAGGTCTCAATCTCTAGGAAATCAAAAAAATATACTGGTCGAAAGTTATTCGACATTGGAGGAAGTGAGTTTTCAGGACAAACTACTCCAAACTTACGAGCAGGTCTTGAATGCACAATTGACAGAAGTTTCGGTCCAATTGAAAAAACAACCGGAAGATAAACTGTTGATTGGACAGGAGGGTGCCTTGAAGACGGAGTTAGCCCTTGTGAAGGAAAAACGCCGTCAGGTTTCGGTGACCATTGGTGAACTTGAAACAGAGATTATTGCAGAGAGCGATAATGTAGATCCCGAATTGAATCGTTTATCGAAAGAAAAAGAAAGGCTTGAACGAGAATTGAAAACAAAGAGTATTACGGCACAAGAAGAGAAAAAGCTGACGAAAGAATTGAAATCGATTGAAGCGGAACAAATAGAGCGCGAGATCAGCTTGACAACTGCTGAGAATGCCACAGAACTTGCAGCGTTGAAAACCATGCAGAAGGATTTGAAAGAGCAGAATGTAACAAACCCAGAAGCACAAAAAATGATTCAATTGGCACTTGAATCTTCAAAAAATGAACTGAATCGAGCGAATCAATTCAAACTTGAGTCGGACAACTCGAAAGATCCAGCAGCGCAAAAATATTATTTAGATCAAACCACAACGGCTATAGAAAATGCAAAAGCAATTGTTCAGCAGGCTTACATACAATCTTTGGAAAAACAAATCGAACAGCAGTCGGGAGCTCAGTTGGATGCTGATGAAAATTTGACATCAGAAATTATGTCAGAAACGAATCGCATCAACCAATTAAAAGACCAATACAAAGAAATAGTGCTTGAAATGAATAGCGCCAAACGCAAAGAGAAGGAAGAACTAGTCGCTGAACAAAAGAAGATCAACAAGGAAATTGCTTTACTCAATGAATCCATCGCATTAAAAACCAATGAGCGAGAGGAATTACGAGAAGCGACGAATTTTACATCCGTCATCAATGAAGTTGCAATTGATCAAGAAATAACGCAAGAATTTGAGCGTCAGATTTCTTCATCAAAGGAGTATGCAGATTATTATGCAAAAGTGACTGAAGCATTGGAAGTGGAGCAACAAATTGTTACATTAGACGCACAGTTGACTGAAAAGAAGAGTGCCGTACGCCGGAAAGTTCAAGTCTATGCGGGCGAATTAACGACAGAACGAATTGAGGAATTGAATCGTGATGCATCGGAAATATCCGCAGAAGAAAAAGAGTTGGATGCATTGCGGGCTCGGCAAGAAATTCTTCAAACGGCAGCTGAAAACGAATTCAACCTTACTGAAGATATGCGCTTAAAAATGCAAAATCTCGTGTTGCGTGGAATTACTCCAATTGATAAGTTGGCAGTAATCGCCTCTCTTGTTTCATTGCCTGTAAATGGTTTAACCATTAGTTCACCGAATACGCCCTTGGTTTCAACAGAGCGCAAAATACCAGTGAACGTTACGATTCCAAGTGGATTGGTGTACCGCGTTCAAATAGGCGCCTTTGCCAATCCAATTCCGACAGATCTATTTTCTGAATTCAATCCAGTATCGGGCGAAAAACTAAACAATGGCGTAACTAGGTACTTGGCGGGCTATTTTAACAACAGCAAGCGTGTAGTGGAGGCGCGCGATCAAATCAAAACCCTAGGGTATGCGGACGCATTTGCTGTAGCCTATTGCGATGGCAAGCGTATTACCTTGGCTGAAGCGAGAATACTGGAAGCAAATGGCACGTGTGTGGCGCTAGGAGAAAATGAATTGAATATGGAGCTTTCGGCAAATACGGCAGTGAGTTTAGGGATCGACACAAGCGCACAATTGGCAAATATTATTGAGCGTGATTTAAGTTTAAGTACAGTTTCAGAAGGAGATACGACTAAAAAACAAGCTGCAGTAAATTACACTTACAATAAAGCCCCCGGAGCAGCAGCGGCAGATGCGATAGAGAAAGTAAAAGGTTTGTTTTTTACCGTTCAAATCGGGGTGTACAACAAACCGGTTTCTGCCGATGTGCTCTACAACTTATCGCCTTTAATGACTCTAAGACTTCCCAACGGCCAAATTCGTTATTCTGTTGGGATGTTCAGCAACGTTGAAGAAGCGCGTGTAAAGAAGCAAGTTGCTCTCGATCGCGGCGCAGCAGACGCGTTCGTGACGGCCTATTTTGATGGCGTACGAATCACGGTGACAGAAGCCCTGAACATGCTGGAAGCGCGAGGTAATTTTTCAAATTCTTCTCTCTTGACAACGATTCCATATCCAACGTCAACAACCCCAGTGAAGGATAAAACGACGACTATTAAACCGAAAAAGGCCTACGACGGAATACAAATTGTGACAAAGAAAACATTCAATGAATATCCAGTTGATGTATTAAATCGCTACAATGCACAGGGAAGTTTTTATTTTGATGAAACAGATAAGCGTGTAAAATCGGTGATTTATCCAAATGAAGATGCATTGCCTCAAGTATCCTATTTTAAAGATGACATCGATACCATGAGGGTTTTGCGTTCCGAACTGAATGTAGGTATATCCGTTGCGGTCGACATTACGACGGCGTCATTTGATGGGGAATTTACCGATTGGTTGCTGCGTCAAAACTACCGTAGAGAGTTGATTCAAACAGAGGAGAAACAAGTTTTGCGTTTGTGCAATATCCCTAAAAATCGGCTCCTTGTGATTACTGAATATCTTACCCGTATAGGAATAACTTATAACGTGTTAAAATGAGTGTTTTAGATGCTTTAAGTCCAGAAATTGAAACATCAACCCTTGTTGATGTATTGGAAAAACTTACAGACCAGTTCGATCTGATCGTTTACAATGATGATGTCAACACCTTTGACCACGTCACCGAATGTTTGATCGACATCTGCGAACACGAGCAAGTTCAGGCGGAGCAATGCACCTGGATTATTCACTACAATGGCAAGTGTCAAGTGAAGAAAGGGGAGTACGAGGAGCTCTCGGCCATGTGCAAAGCCCTTCACGACCGCGGCCTCAGTGCCACGGTAGAATAAAAAAATCAAAAACTAGACTTGCAGAAGCAAAAAAAAACATTAATTTTGCACCCAACAATGGCTTCGTAGCTCAACTGTATAGAGCACCACATTACGGCTGTGGAGGTTTAAGGTTAGAATCCTTACGAGGTCACTCTAGCGGAGATTTGATTATAATTAATCGGATCTCCGCTTTTTATTTCTGATAAAGCCGTTGATATTGAACGGATTAGCTCAAAAAATACATTCGTCCGAAAAGTTAGAACTCGCTTGTTTTGCTTGTCGTAAGCAAATCCATCTGGAAACAAGAGGTGTTGCAATTTGTGCTTATCGAACAAATCTCCATAAGCCCATATTTTACTGAGTTTTTGAGCAATTTTGACACCGTGTTTAATGCACTTTTCAAGGTTAGAACTCGTGAGGTTGGGGTTCGTCAGTTTTTCCTCCAATTCTGAAATTTCATTCTTGTGTTTTTCACTGAACTTGGTATAGAGAAGGTTGTCTATTTTGCCAGTGGCGAAGCGTTCTTCTATGGTATCTAATTCCTTTCTAATTTGGGTAAGTTTCGATTTTGCAGCAGAAATTTCATTCGCATCTGATTTCGAGATCTCCACCAATTTGATCTGCATTACCTCCGGGATCATCTGCGCATCAATTTCGTTCATTTCTAACTGGTATTCATTGAGGAGACTTTCAAAGGTCTGATGCAATTTAATAGCACTGACAGTCATCCCGGGACATTTCTTCTGACACTTGTAATAATATAGACCTTTGTCTTTGACAAAGTAACCAGTCATTAAATGACCACACGCTTTGCAGCAGAGGGACTTTTTCAGCGGTAAATCCTCTGACATTGTTTCGTAGGTCTTATTAATGACCTTGCTTTCTGGCGTGTTTATTTTTATAAAGTCCTCCTGGGAAACAATGGCTTCGTGTTGACCAAGAATCACCTCGTCGGGCAACATTTTTGAAATCAAAATACCGCAGTAAAAAGGGTTTTTGAAAATCTCATGCAAGCGACGTTCATTGATTTTCATTCCCTGAAGATTCAGTTTTCGAACTATTTCGGCTGAACTGAAGGTGTTTTTAACACGCCATTGAAATGCTTCGCGCAACAATTCACCTTCTTCGGTAACAATGATCTCCCAATCGACCGCTCTATGGTGTTTTTTCAAGTTCTGATACCCCCTTGGTGGAGTCCAAAGCCAGTATCCTTTTCGCAGGAGTTCCGACATACCCGTTTTGGTTTTGTCTCTGCGCATTTCATTGTCGAAGCGGCTCAGCAAGAAAAAGAAATCTTGTTGCATTTTTCCGCCAGCATTGGACGTGTCCACCTTTTGAGTTACCGCTGTTAATGCGATTCCTTGCTTATTAAGTTCATCCGTAATATAGGAAGCATTGTTGCCTGAACGCGAGAATCGGTCGTAGGAATAGACTAGAATAACCCCAATGGTAGAATTTTGACGGGCATACTTAATCATTCGCTGAAACTCTTTGCGTTCATCCGTTTTCGCGGATTCGTAGGTTCCACCAAAGTACTCCACAACTTCGAATCCGTTTTTAACGGCATATTCCTCACAGTACTTCTTCTGGGTTGCCAGACTTGTGTTGTTTTCCGCTTGTTCTTTTGTGGATACGCGAGTGTATATAATAGCCTTTTTACGGTTATTCGTTTTGGTCTTGATGCCAAAGAGTTTCTCAAAGTCTTTCTTAAGGGTGTTCATCTGGGTTTTTCAAGGTGTAATTAATGATCAATTCGCAATAGGTTTCCCAAGTTGCAAGCAATTCTTTGGCTTGTTCCAATGAAAAGTTTTTTAGTATAATAATTTTCTCAATGATCTCTTTTCGTTTTTCGTCATTCGTTTGTTCCATCCGCAGTTTAGGATGTGCGTAAATTCCATTCTGAGGTAATTTCCACTTATTTTCATTTGATCCGGGTTATTCGGTATCAAGTTTATACTTGGTAGTGTTTTCACAATAAACAATTTTTCCATTTTGAGTTTTGACAGTAATATTCTGGTATCCTCTAGAAATAATCAGATCACTTAGTCTCGTTTTCTCATTAATGAGATTGAGTGTTGTAATCTCAATTATTTCAGGTTCAGAATTGGTCTTATATTTAATTTCTATCTTCGAGATATTGTCAGTGCGCATTAATCGAATTATTTCAGCTTCTTTTTCCGTTAAAATTGGAATTTTCTCGGAGCAATTCAAATCACCTAAACATTTCACCAGGTCACCAAGTATTTCATTCATTGATATACGTATGTGCGACTTTTGTGTAATTTCTTTGTATTCATTGAGGTAAGCTACATTTGTCTCCGTAAGTAAACTACTCTCCTCGACTAGTATCACTTTTTCATGATTGTCCAAAATAATATAGAAGGGTTTTCTTTGAAGAAGAATGGATTGTAACATTATTTCGAAATCATTCAATTTTAATTTAAATATCGACTCCCAGATTTCGTGGTCGTTTGCGTTTTTGAGAATTTCATCATTGAAAACGTTGGACTCTTTCATTTTCTGGATGATATACTCTTTATCATTCTCACTGTAAATTTTTTGAGGCTCGTTAAAGAAACTATCCTTTATCTTCTTTATCACCTCTAACGATACGTTGAACTCACGTAATTTTATGATTATTCTGGCCCAAAAGGCTTCACTAAGATTGAATACCAACCATGCTCCAGTAACCTGATTACCAGGAAACAATCCTTTTTCTGACCAATGGTTTGCAACGCGAGGATCAAGCTTAAGTTCACTTCTTTTGAATTTCGTATTTCGCATGAAATCAATGGGGTTGGTTTCCATCTTCACAAATGCGTCAAATACTTTTTTTAAGTTGTCTTCCTGTTTCATGCTGTAAATATACAACTAATTACTAACTTTACACAAATGTAATATAAAAATAACGATTATGAAGTATAAAGACGGTAAGTATCTACAGGTTTGCGGATTTATTCTCTGCGGCATTGAATTTTATGGCCGATTGAACCAAATTTACTGTTCTCCACAATGTAAACAGGCGCACAATAACCGAAAGACAAGTAGAGTCAATAGATTGGCAAACGGCGCAGACACAAAAATCAGAAAAGCAATCAGGATAATGATGAGATTGTTCAAGCCTGACGAGGAGGGAAAAATGGTGATTTCGATGGTAGTATTAGCATATAATGCCTTTCCCTTTGATCTTCCAACTACTCTAATTAAAGATGATCGCTGCAGCGGTGAGCTATACAGTTTCGGGTTATTCAGTTTTTACCGCGACGGTGAAAATTTCATTTTTTATAAAACACAATAATTATGGCACACATTAAATTCAACCATTTTAATTCGAGTGCGTTCAACAGCTTTGTGCCTGAAGCAGCAAAGGTGGCGAACAATCAATTACTTAAAAGAGTTCTAATTGTCGGAGGTCTCGCGTTTGTTCTTTGGTACATTTTAAGACCAAAGCCAGTGGCGTTGAGCAAAGAGGATGAGAATAAGGAGTGATAGGTATCTCGATAATGCAGATTACTTTATTCTACTCATTAACACAAATTCTGAAGATCCTCCAATAATGGCTTCATTTCCAGCTCTTGGAGCTATTTCATCTTGCTGATCAAAATTCTCATCAAATGTCAGGAAGCAGTGCGTTCCTGTCAT
>CAIQQH010000103.1 GCA_903873915.1 uncultured Flavobacteriia bacterium
AGAGTTCTTTGGCTTTCACCGACGAGTCCGCCTTTTCCTTTGCTGCGATCAGTTCTTCCTCAATTTGTTTCGTCAAAGATGTGTCAGTCAGTAAACCATCGTTCAATGGAACAGAATCGGCACTAAATATGAGATAAATGAGCGTATCATTTTCCGCTTGGTGAACAAGATGGCCCTGCAGCAACAATTCGGGAGAAGTACTCAGCGTACTTTGCAAATGAAGGGAAGAATTATTCTTAAAGGATTCAAAATCAATTGTCCCAAAGGCATCCGAGTTTACCACCTTAAAAACATCTAAAAAAGATTGACCGCGAACATCGCCGAGCAATTCTTCCATAGAAAAGGTGTACTCAACAATTTCCAATCTTTTATTCAGTCGAATAGAAAACGGAAAAATACGTTCAATGTCCGTTTGTCCAAGAATGACTTGATTACTCTGCATAGTTTACGTGTTGACTCATTGTAGCTAAAGGCTGTGGAATTTACACTTTTCCTTCTTTAATCATTCTGTAAATGGTAGATTTTCCCACATCTAATTTTTCAGCGACTTGGAGAACGTTGTTATTGTAGCGTTCCAAATACCAACGAATAAGTCGTGTGTTGTATTCATCTAAGGTCAGTTCCTCTTGAATAAAATCATTGACTTCATTGCGCTGCTGGAATTGAATATCGTCCGCCTGAATGATTTTATCCTCACTCATCACCACCGCAATCTCAGCAACGGCCTTCAACTCGCGAATATTACCAGGATACCTGTACTTCAATAATTTATCATGCGCCTCGTGTGAAAGTTCTTTGCGTGGGATTTTATTTTCCTTACAGAATTCCTCCACGAAATGTTTTGCGAGAATTGACACATCGGTTCCACGTTCGCACAAAGGCGGCAATTCCACGGTAATCCCCATTAAGCGGTAATATAAATCTTCTCGAAAATTTCCTTTCTGCACCTCCTTCTTCAAATCTCGGTGAGTAGCGACAATGATGCGCACATCGATTGGAATCATTTTATTTGAACCTAAGCGACACACTTCTCTTTCCTGCAAGACACGGAGTAATTTCGCTTGCATATTGAGGTCCATTTCACCGATTTCATCCAAGAAGATCGTTCCGCGATTGGCCTCTTCAAATTTTCCTATTCGCGGTTGGTCGGCACCAGTAAAGGCACCTTTTTCATAGCCAAACAACTCACTTTCAATCAGCTCTTTTGGGATTGCTGCCACATTGATGGCCACGAAGGACTTACGCATGCGGTTCGAGTTGTAATGAATTGCTTTAGCCGCTAGCTCCTTTCCCGTTCCTGTTTCACCAGTTACAGAAACTGTGATATTCGCATTTGCAGATTTTTCCAACAAGGAAAATACCCGCTGCATAGGTGCGCTGGAACCTTTCATGTATTGATGAAAATCATACTTTGCGGAAATTTCAGTCGTCAACAATTCAACCTCTTTCTGTAACTGTCCTTTTTCATTGGCTTGATGAACAACATGCCACAACTTGTCCATGGCCTGATCATCTTTGATGATGTAATCATAGGCACCAACCCGCAACATTTCAATGGCTGTTTTGATGTCTTCCTGTGCCGAAAGAACGATCACCTGAATCGAAGGATATTCCTTTTTTAATTTTTTAATCAACTCAAGTCCTGAGATATCGGGCAACGAATGATCGAGTGTAACTACTGCTGGATTCTCGTGAATGTTCTTCAAAAATGAAGTTCCATCATTGAATACCGAAACATCAAATTCCGGGTCCATAGATAATTTGTGCTTGACGATCTTTGAATACATCGGATCATCCTCGACAATAAATATTTTTGCGCGTCCCATTTAGAAAATTTGTCCCAATTTAGGATTTTTAAAACAATATTGGGAAATAAATCCACATTAAACTCACCAAAATAATTTCGGAACTAAGGGCTTATCGCTTTATAATGCGGTGGTGGATCCCATTTATTTCAATAATGTACAAGCCATTTGACAATTCTGATAAATTGATTTCATCAGAAGTCAGACAGGTCTTCACAACCTGCCCATCTGTATTGCGCACAGTTACGTTCACAGAGATGTTGTTTACTGATTCTATTGACAATACTCCACTTGTAGGGTTTGGTGACAAACGGTAAATGGAAGATCCCAAATCTGTCAATCCACTGCCGCCTAACACATAAGGAGCACTCATTGCGCTACAACCATTGCTATAGAACGCTTGAACAGTGAAAGTTCCAGTTCCAGGCAAATTGAGGATAGACGAAGTCGCACCTTGAATTGGCGCACCATTTTGAAACCATTGATAAGAAACCCCAACCTCTGTTGTGACTAAATCTGAAATCGCAAGGGAAATTATTGGACTCACATTCAAGGCACAGGTCGTTTGCACCGCCAATGTAGAAGGTGAATCATCCTGAAGATCAGAAAACAGCGTATACGCTTCGCAGCTGTCCTTGAGCATGTATTCCAACCATGGATCGAGTAAACTAAAGGTTCTCGTCTGCTGCTGTGCGCGTGTGATGGCTATTCCTGTGGATGAAGTCGTTTCTCCGAAGTCACAATTGAAATTGGTGTTTGCATAGTAACAATGTCCGCCTCCAATAACAGAAACGAAAGTCTTACAGGTCGAAACCAATCCATTGTAAATTGGAATGTGGTGATCAGCAGGAGGTGTCACCCCATCCGAACTTCCAGAGAAGATGATCGCAGGAACACTCACGTTTGGCGCTTGGGCAATCGCCGAAGGATTTGTTTCAGCTGGTGCCAATCCAATGATCGCCTTGATGTTCGGATTGTTTGCTGCGGCTAAGATTGTTGCGCCTCCACCCATGGAATGCCCCATGATGGCGGTATTTCCATTCATGCTTTGAAAAAATGGCGAGGCACTAGTTGCATTTTCAGCAGTCATTCTCTCACCGATAAGCCGCAAGTCCAAGCCGAAATCATTATGACTCGGCGATGGAATAAGGCTTCCTTCTGTTCGAGCAAAGGCCAAAATGTAGCCAAGCGCTGCGTAATGTTCCCAAATGTTTTGATAGGCATCCCACGACATGGCGAAACCGTGACCAAAAACAATCACTGGAAAAGACCCAGCGGCTATGGCCACATTGTTTCCCGCTGATGCTGCAGGATAATAAATCTCTGTTTGAATTTGTCTTCCCGCTCCACCTCCTGAACCGAAGCCACCCGTTCGCGTGGGATCGTTGAAAGTAATGGTGCGATGTCCGACGGAAAATTGGGCAGATGAAATGGTGCAAAGTGCAACAAACAAAAGAAGGAACGTGTATTTCATAAAGGATCTTTTTAGAATAACCAGCAAGCAATCACATGGTTCACCAAAGATAGAAATAAGAAGAATATACCTTGTTACTTTGATGGAGTTCAAAAAGCATGAAAAAAAATCACAATGAAAGCAATTAACTTTAATGCTTGTTGGATAAGGTTTTCTTAATACTCTCCCATTGATTAACCCATTCTTTTTCCATTAGTATTTTCTGACCTTTCCACGTTACAATCGATGAATTCATTTGTTCCTGCCACTCCGACAAATCAAAAGACTTCCCGTCAAAGTGTATCTTCCAATTTGATTCATTATTATCATCTTTAAAAATCCCTAGGACTCTTCTATTTATCGAACAAAAGAACTGTGGGTGGGAATCACTATATTTTTCCTGAATAAGAAGAACAATGAAAAAGGTTGGCAACAGAGCAATCACTAAAACAATAATATAAACAAGCCAGTTGACAATACTACTCAGAATGGAAAAAGATTCTTGACTCGAGAAAAATTTTAATGAAAATAAAAGTTCAAATGTTAATTCTGTAATGAATATGAATTGAGCTGCAAATAAGTAGATACAGAACAAAACAAACAAAAGTGTTTTAAATCGACATAAAAAATAGGTGTTCCAAGTTTCAATTCCAATTCTTCCCCCATTTTTGATGATCGAATTCAACTCATTAGTCATGACATATATTTTTAGAAATATTTTGACCTGTTAAACAAAAAATTTAATCTTTGTTACCCAACAGCGTTTCTAACTTTAATAATTAAATATCGTAAGTCCAAAATTTAAATCTCTAGATTCTGATGAAATATGATAAAAGCTATTTGATATTTGTTGAATGTTCTTGTAATCAATAATGTATATTTCTCCTGAAGATATTTTAGTATTCATATCATAAAGTTTGAGCGCTTCATTCTTCATGTTTTTATATAGTTTGAACCAACTCTTATCCTGCGTAATTTCGACAACCGATGATAGAGGAATTGAAAAAGTAATGCACTGTTGAACATTTACTTCGTTGGAATCTAGTTTATCTTTAAATTCTACTGATCGAACAAAACCAATTCTATCTTGTCCGTAAAATTGTTGGTAGCCGTCTTCCCCGACTTCCTTGCTTTCATTTAATGACCTTAAATTTTCCTCAGATATGCCTTGTAAAAATACGATACCGATAATATTATCTAAGGAATAATACTGATCACAGTATGTACTTTCCACACCTTCAACAACAGTGTTATCACAAAAATATCCCTTAAAATTCATTTCACTGGTATCACCATATACCGACTTAAAAAAATTCTCAGGCAGACCTGTAACGGGTACATTATTCTCTAAGTCTCCAAACGAATTAAACACGAAAGAAATCTGACCCTCTCCTCCTAATACTTCTGACCTTTTTATTTCTTTTTTAAGAATGTTTATTAAAGATTCAGGATTTTTTTTACTGAGAAACAAGTCTATTTCATTTTCTAAATCGCTGCCATTTGCAGGAAAATAAACGAGCTCTTTCTGGCAAAATGAAAGAAAAGATATAGATAAAAATAAAAAATTTAAAAACATTTTCATAAGGCTTGATTTTAATGTACGAAATATAAAAATGAGTAAATATAATGATTTTGAGTTATATAAGATTAATCAGCTTAGTTTGACAGTTCCTTTGGTGTGACATTTATATGGCAAAACAATGGGAATTAGATTCAAAATCGTTTTATTATACTCAGAACTCATTTCGGCACCGACCAGCTCTCGCGATCCAAACTTCTGAATTGAATCGCCTCTGCCAAATGATGTAAAGCAATCGTCGCTTGTCCATCCATGTCAGCTATCGTTCTTGCGACTTTTAGAATTCGGTCATATGCCCTAGCCGACAAGCCCATGCGCTTCATGGCGCCTTCCAGCATTTGATGTCCATCCGTTTCAATGGCACAATGCTTTTTCAAATCTTTGGCCGACATCTGCGCGTTGCAGTGCATACCTTTTCGTTCGGCGTAACGCTTTCCCTGTAAGGCGCGCGTGGCCTCTACTCGCTTTCGTATGTCTGCGCTGGTTTCGGAAAGGCCTTGGCTCGTCAACTCTTGAAACGAAACAGGCGTAACCTCCACATGCAAATCAATCCGATCGAGCAAGGGTCCAGAAATCTTGTTCAAATAGCGCTGAACGATACCTGGTCCGCAAACGCATTCCTTCTCAGGATGATTGTAATACCCACAAGGACAGGGATTCATGGCAGCAACAAGCATAAATCCTGCAGGATATTCAATGGAAAACTTCGCGCGTGAAATGGTCACACAGCGGTCCTCCAAGGGTTGACGCATCACCTCCAATACTGTTCGTTTGTATTCGGGCAGTTCATCCAAGAACAAAACACCATTGTGCGCGAGGGAAATTTCACCGGGTTGTGGATATCCCCCCCCGCCAACAAGTGCGACGTCGCTGATCGTATGATGGGGCTTGCGAAAAGGCCTTTGCGTGATCAAGGCATTGCCATTTTTCATTTTTCCCGCCACACTATGAATCTTCGTTGTTTCGAGTGCTTCATCCATGCTCATGGGTGGTAAAATTGTCGGTAAGCGTTTCGCCAACATCGACTTACCAGCGCCTGGCGGACCGATGAGAATCACGTTATGTCCGCCAGCTGCCGCAATTTCAAAGGCCCGCTTGATGTTCATCTGACCCTTGACCTCCGAAAAATCAACGTCACTTTTGTTAAATACGGCATCAAAGCCATTTTGCAGAGGAGAGACTACTGGCACCATGCGTTCCACCTCATTGAGATGATCGACTACTTCACGAAGATTTGTTGCGCCGAAGACTTGAATTCCTTCCACGATTGCAGCCTCCTCCGCATTGACTTTGGGCAGGATGACACCGAGATACCCTTCTTTTTTCGCTTGCAGCGCGATGGGTAGCACTCCGCTCATGGGATTCAATGTCCCATCGAGCGACAACTCACCTACCAAAAGAAAACGGTCCAACTCGGCGCAAGTGATTTGAGCGCTCACCGCAAGCACACCAATGGCAATGGGCAAGTCAAATTGGGAGCCCTCCTTGCGGATATCCGCAGGCGCAAGATTGATCGTAATTTCCTTTCCTGGAAAATTCAATTCATTGTTTTTGAAGGCTGCACGAATACGTTGTTGACTTTCCTTTACGGCGTTATCGGGCAAACCGACGAGGTGAAAATTGATGCCATTGGCTAGATTTACTTCAATGGTGATGGTGGTAGCAGAAATTCCGAATACGGTGCTGCCGTAGGTTTTGACTAACATGGTGGTTTCGTTAAGTGGTTTCGTTGATTGAAGGTACGAGAAAAAGTGAGGAATTGCAAGAGCGAGATTGTTTGATTCGGGTTTCACTAATTCGCGCCGCGATCAAATTATAAATTCCGTTAGGATCAAATTGGATCAAGTCCGAAAGTTGGGGAGGAATTAAGATGGGTTGTTTATCCCAGCCCCGGGGTTTAACCTGGGGTTTTAGGGTTAATTGACTTGATCTATTTGATAAAGGATTGTTTGACCCCCGCCGCAGCGGACAGGCCGATGGGGTCATTGGTTTTCGGGAGATCTTATGGTTACAAAGGTTAGACCCCGATGGGGTCCATAAACCAGAGTAATACCGATTACATAAAATATAAAGTTGGTTTTAGTCGGACAACAATGATTCGGATACTTTCTTTTTAGATTGAAGCAAGTTTATGTGTAGTCCCCAGGTTTTGGTCTTGATCCCGTATAAACCAATTTGGGGCAATTTTTAAGCACAAAAAAAAAGCCAACGCAGGAGCATTGGCTTTTCAGAATGATATGTGTACAGCTTAACGCTTGTGCATAGGCTCATCAGAAACCGAAATTTTCTTTCTTCCTTTACGACGACGTGCGGCAAGGACTCTTCTGCCATTTTTTGTTGCCATACGGCTTCGGAAACCGTGTTTGTTTCTTCTTTTTCTGACAGATGGTTGAAACGTTCTTTTCATGACTTTGATTCGTTATAAATTGACTTTTTTCTCAAAAATTCGGATTGCAAAGATAACTGATTTTTCTTTTTAACAACACTATTGAAAGAAAAAACTAAAAAAAACAATTTGTTGCTCCGCAGACATGTATTTTTGTACCACACAATTTTGCCTTAAACACAATGCTTCGTCCAAAAAAAGAGAAAACCGGTAAACAAAAGATTTCCAAAGATAGCATTCGCAAAGCACGTGGCATCTTTACCTTCTTGAAACCTTACAGAAACGCCTACATTGTTGGATGGATCTTTTTATTGCTTTCTACCTCTGCAGGTTTAATGTTTCCTTTCTTGATGGGCCAACTGCTCGGGCAAGGAGTATCCAGTAAGCCAGCAAACATGCAAGAGTCGGTTGGACTTTTGTCTCTAGAAAATATTAATTCTGTAGCAATTGCTTTGTTAATTCTATTCGCAACACAGGCCGTTTTCTCCTATTTCCGTGTGGTGATTTTCACCAATGTCACGGAGAATGCCTTGCGCGATATTCGAAGGTCGGCTTTTACCAAGTTGATCTACATGCCGATGGACTTCTTCAACCAAAATAAAGTGGGGGAGTTGACCAGTCGCATGAGTTCAGACATTACTCAGGTGCAAGAAACCATGAAAACAACGATCGCTGAATTTTTCAGGCAGATCGTCATCGTTATTGGTGGAATTGTATTTCTGTTCTTCCTTTCGTGGAAACTTGCACTGATTATGATTGGGACTGTTCCTGTGATGGCTGTTATCGCAGTGTTTTTTGGTCGCTTCATTCGCAAACTGTCTAAACAAGCACAAAATCAAGCAGCAGAATCCAATTCAATCATTGAGGAATCGCTTACG
>CAIQQH010000104.1 GCA_903873915.1 uncultured Flavobacteriia bacterium
CAAACTCCTGTTATTTCACCATGGCTGCAAAGGATGAAAACGGAAAATTGACAACAGTACCAGGACTCAAACTTGAAAATAAGGAAGACCTCGTCCAATTCTGTGAGGCAAAAAGCATTCGTGAAAATTCTAAAATCAATAGAGTAATCCTAGAAAATAACATGAAACACTTGAGTTTACAAGAACAGATTGAGTTATGTAATAATGAACGTTGTAAAATTACTCTTGAATGATTGAAGCCTATTTTAGTCCCGGACCTAATTGTTTGAACCACATACTCGATTTAATACGTAAAGCCTCAACAAACATTGATATTTGCGTCTTCACCATTAGTGATGACAGAATTCGGAATGTCCTTGTAGATGCATGGAATCGTGGCTTGGAAATACGTATACTCACAGACAATTTTAAAGTCTATGATGAAGGTTCCGACATTGAGTTCTTATTCGACAATGGTATACCTGTTAAGGTAGACAATACCGAAAACCATATGCATCATAAGTTCATGATCGTTGATGATGAAATCGTTTTAACTGGTTCATACAATTGGACGAGAAGTGCCGAAAAATACAACCAAGAAAACGTAGTTTCGATTAGAAACGTAACGGCTGCCAAGCAGTTTATTTCTGAATTTGAACATTTGTGGGATTCTTGTCCTGACTTTTCACTAAACCATTAACCTTTTTTTCCATGGAACAGGATTCAAAAACAAATTGGCAATTTGTCTTCAAACCAGCCTATGATATTTTAATTCCAGACTTGATCTTGAGAATTTTAATTTTTGCATATGCCCTCTTTTACCTCAAAGAACGAGATGTATTGGACCAATTTTTTGTGATTGCAGCGAATCTTTTGCTCGTTTTGCTTACTGTTTATATTGCTAAACGACGTAAAATAGCACTCACATCCTTTTTGAGAATGCGCCTTTTATCTTATAAATCGGTACCTGATGACAATAGTGAAATTCAATATGAGGAACCAAACATATATATCCGCACCAGCGTAATAACTGATAATGCGTATTTGTTGGCATTTTTCGTGCTGATACCTGTTCTAGCTGGTTGTTCCGCATTTGGTATTTTATTTTGTCGAACATGCGAAAATTCAATCTCTGAATTCGCCGTGATCTTGATTACATTGATCATGATTGTTTTTAATTCTGTATTGCTACACGCCAATCAGCACCAATTTATAAGTCGCAAATTACTTGCTGTAAAGCTGAACGGAACGAAATATAAGGTTAGTGAAAAAGAGGAGATGATTGGCTTTTTAAATAGAAAACTTTCGTTTCGAAAACCTATGAAGTTGTACGAGATGAATGATTTCTTAATCATCGATTGCCAAAAGAAAATCGAAATATACAAAAACCGATTAGAGAGCTTGAGTTTTGAAAGTGTCTTTTTGGGCGCGCTATCTTTTGCAAGTTTCATTCAAATTAGTTCGCAAGAGAATTTTCCCTTTAAAAAAGTTTTAACTGTATTCAAATATTTTGATGTTGTAATAGCCTCCGACACCATTCGAACAGATATTGCCTTTCCCTTAATCGTAATGGGAAGTTTAGTGAGTTCTGTATTCTATATCACCGTGCTAATTAAACGATTTGCAATTCTAAAGTCACTGGAAAATACCCAATTAAAAATAGAGCGCGCAAAGGCTTGGAATAAGTACGAAGAAATGAGTCATGAGGTGAAATACACCGACCAAATTCAAATTGAATTGGCGAAGGCTAGCGAAATGTCTGAGCGCATAAATTCGAATTTAAACATGGCATCCATCATTCGTAAAATTGGGCTATATTTCTTTTTTACCATCGTATTAATCGCTGCAAAAATGATTAGTTTGGAGCTGTTTTTTATTCTTTTAACCATTACAGTCTATGGCATTTTCGCATCATCAATCATGAATGGTGAGTTAGAAAAAATTGCAGAAAAACTACCGAAAAAAATGCAGTTTTTGACACGAAGTGAATTTACCTCTGAAAAAAATAGCCTTCGTCTGTGGTTGATTTGTTATTTAATTTTCAATCCCACGTTACGACTTTGTAACTTTAATCATTGTAATCATGGGAACAAAAAAATTCATTCAAACACTACAGGTGTTGCGTCAAGGAAGCATTTCCTTGGTATTGATTGGTGGCGTTTTTTATTTGAATCACTTTACTGGAGGTGTTGCACTGCTCACCATTGGTGGTTTAAGTTTGGCCATTCATTCATTTCTTCGGGCCTTCACGCCTATAACTGAAGAACCAAATTGGGAATTGGTATACCCCGAATTGGCACTGGGACACCATACCTTTGATGAGGATGAAAGCCAAGTAGTCACCGAAAAAAAAGACGAACTATGAGACCCGGAAGTAAAGGATGGATTCTTTTTATGAAGAAGATCTATTGTTTCAGTGAAGGCTTACTGATTTTATCAGTTGTCTTTAAATTTCTACTATGGCAGATGCCAGAATTGAAAAGTCCATTTATGGTGTCCATCACGAATGTATCACTAATGGTTGGAGTTTTCAATTTAGCCATTATACATGTCTTAGCGATGTTTGAACCAATACATCAACATCCAAATTGGGCTGCAGTATATCCCGAACTCCGTGGCGAAAAAGCACGAAAGAGATCATAACTCAAATGAAAAAGATAAGAAAGGCGAGTTCATCGCCTTTCTTTTTTTGTTTCGTCCTTAGCCGAATTGTGAAGCAAACTGAAATTCATCCATTTGAACCTATCAAATACGTAATGTTTCAACCCACTTTCGCAGGTTGAAACACTAAGGTTGTACTTTGGAAGTCTTTCAACTTAGAAAAACACCAAGCTGCATTCGAAACACTGTGATTTAAAACAGAAGAGCGCAAATCGCTATCAGAGGAAATCACTGCGATCGGATACATTTGACCAGAAAGATTCTGTACATAAACCAAGAGGCTTTGTGGCAGTTCAGGAAAAGCGTGTACAAGACGGTAGAGTTCAATTGAAAACTCAGTTTCTTTTGGAAACAAAGCGTAAGAGAAACCCGTTTTGTTTTTTGGATTTTCGCCCACTACAACTTTTTCAAAGTTTAAGCGAAGTGTTTTTGGCGTTGCGCCAGTGGAAATGATTGTTCTTTTTTTCATGTGATGGTTTTTAAAATGATTGATCTTTCTGCCGGACGGTTCGGATATACCTCTCCCACCTGACTTCCATTCAACTCTTTATAACCTATTGCACATTTAAAAATTCATAAAACAAACGTTTTATAGTTCCTGCCTATCTACGGGAACAAGGTGGAAAAATAACAACTCTTCGCTCTTGTTTACCTAAAAAGTGCAAGACCCAAAGAATTTTAGAAAAAATCGACTCTATAATGTTATGCTCTTTGTTCATCTCCGTACTTGACGTGAAAATCAGACCCAATGCAGAAAAAAATCTCTTCCCCTAAGCAACCTGTGAGTATTGACGAACCGTCAACTCCAATTTCTAAATCAAAAAAGATCACTCCTCTCGATGCGATTAACACGATTTACTTTGCTTCAAAGGAATCGAGTTTGCCAGATGAGCTCATTCCAAGCTTGAAGAAAGAACTAAACATTCTTTCTAAATACCTGTCTTGTTCACAAATAGAAGCATTCTTGTTTGCCAATATCGCAACGCTCAACTTGTTTGGCGATAAATCTGACATGGTAGATTTGTACAGGTTTTTTGAGATTACGCCCTTTCAATTTATGCCCTTAGTCCCGGCATTGGATTCTTTGTATGAAAAACGTTTGATTTTTAAGAAGACACACCGTCACCGTTCAGACGATGTGATGCGTAAATATTACTTTTCTGCGGCGCCCGACATCATCGATGCACTGATTCGCAACGCACCGTTCCCGAAATCTGAGAAAAGAGAAATGAATGGGACCATCGAAGTGTTGGAAGTCATTTATGAACTAGCCAACTCTTGCATTCAAGGAGAATTGAATGTGACCGACATGATGAACGAGGTTGAACAGTTGTTGAATTCACAAAAAAAGTATGCGTTTATCCGCAGCGTTCGAGACTTGGATTTACTCGATAAGGATCGTGTATTGTATATTTATGTGATTTGGAAGACGCTCATGGGAACCGCAGCTGTGGACATGGACGATCCGATCACTGCTTTTTACCCGATCTCTTCGCAACGTGTGCGCTACATTCAAAGCATATACAGCGGTGAATGTAAATTGATCAGCAACGAACTATTGGAATACCGCCAATCGCGCTTTTTCAATGATGTGGAACTGCAGGTTACCGAGAAAACTTCGGATCTTTTACAAGAGGATCAAATTGTAATTTTCAAACAAAAGAAAAAATCAAATACCATCAAACCTGAAACAATTGGATTAAAAACGCTTTATTTCAGCGAGCGTGAAGAGGCTCAAATCAGCACGGTTCGGGAAATGATGATGGACAACACCTACAATCAATTGATTGAGCGATTGAAAGGAAAAAACCTTCCGCTCAACTTGAATATCCTTCTATTTGGAGCACCAGGGACTGGTAAAACAGAAACAGTTTTGCAATTGGCGAAGTCAAGCGGACGTGAAATCATGAAGGTGGAAATCAGCCAAACCAAGTCGATGTGGTTTGGTGAGTCGGAGAAGAATATTAAAAAAATCTTTAAAGAGTATGAGGAACTGTGCAAAAACTGCGACCTCACTCCTATCCTATTCTTTAATGAAGCAGATGCCATTCTGTCCAACAGAAAGAGCGGATCGAGTAGCAATACCGCCCAAACGGAAAATACCATTCAGAATATTCTTTTGGAAGAATTGGAGAATTTCAAAGGGATTTTTCTTGCCACGACAAATCTTGCAGATAATCTGGACAAGGCCTTCGACCGAAGATTCTTGTTCAAAATTAAGTTCGAAAAACCAGAATTGGCAGCACGGACAGCCATTTGGATGGATAAAATCGATGAGCTGTCTAAGGAAGATGCAAGCTATTTAGCAGACAACTTTGATCTCACAGGTGGACAAATAGACAACATCGTTCGTAAATGTGAAATTAAGTCTGTTATTGAAGGAGTAGATGCAGATTTCGAGACGCTTAAAAATTACTGCATTGAAGAACTCGTTCTTTCGTCAAAATCCGGAAATTTCATTGGTTTTAAAAAGAGTGCCTAACGATTAAACGCCCTCTGACACCTGCATTCAATACATTGCATTCTAATTTTGTAAAAATGTCATGTACCAATAAACGAATCACTAACTTAGTGCCTTCACGGACTAAAAATCATGTACTTCGTTAATCTTTTTGGCATCGGCATTCGCTATTGGAATTGTGATATTCCACAAAGCGTTTTTTTGGAAATGGATGAGGCGCGCAGAAAAACCGAAGGGAAATGGGAAATACTCCTTTTTGACACAGACTTTCTCATGTCATTTGGTATTTTACACTGGCAACACCTGAGTGAAACTGGAGAAAAGCGTGCTTTTTCATTGTCAAGAGACAACCGCATCGAAATAAAGCAAAAGTCAAAGTTTATTGACAAGTTCAAATCGATCGATCTTCTTGGTGAAGAAAGCCTTTTTCCTAAATATTCAACTTCACTAAAAAACGAGGATGTACCGCTTAAAGAGGGTCATCAACGCATGGTATTGGTGCACTATGAAGTTGGTTTATTTGCGAAATTTGAATTCAACACCCCCTCATTTGAGGTGGATCACTTGCGTTTTGTCATGGTCGATCCCATACCTGGAATAACACAGCAATGGCTTTGTGGCATTGAACTCAATGGATCAACATTGACCAGTGTTAAAAATGATGTGCTGTTCCGAGGTTCGACAGTTTATATGCCCTGATTGGCTCTAGAAAAGAAAATGACTCCGCAGCCATAAGATGAAAACGCTCTGTCAAGATTTCCATCCGTTTAAGCATCACAACACTACTCACCCCTCTTTACTCGACTCATTCTGAAATAAAAAACAATTGAATACAAAAGGAAAATTCAAGATTTGATCATTCGCAATGCGTATTTTACCTGAAATTATTGAGTACTATTTCTATCTGGAGGCTCTCTCTCATTTTTAACATCCGCATAACATATTTGACTCATGGCGATGATTTTTAAGCAGTAGATTTTTGTAATTTCACCCTTCACGTTTTCAAAATTCGGAATTATGGCGAACAATGCACAACTTCAAAGAACCCTCACATTAGGCCTACGCATTTTACTTGCAGGCATGTTCTTTTTGTCGGCGATTGCAAAATTATACCCAAGCGCATCCTTGGCCTTAGGGACATTTGAAGCCAAACAATTGATTCCAATGGGTTTCAATGACGAATTTGCGCAATATTTCTCTAGAATTTTAATAGGCTGTGAGTTGGCACTTGGTTTTGGGCTGCTTCTGCCCCATTATTTCAAACGCTTGGTCTTGCCGCTTTCCTTTCTCATGTTGTTTATCTTCTCTTCGCAACTCACCTATGAAATCATGACGGTAGGCAACAAAGGGAATTGCGGCTGTTTTGGTGCATTGTTGCCGATGACACCTGTTCAGGCTCTCGTGAAAAATATCCTTGCGATGGGCATGCTCATTTACCTGTTTATGATCACCAATAAAGACAATGACAAACGAAATCCTTTCCTGATCTTATCTATCATACTCGCTTCTATCCTCACCATTTTTATGGTTGGACCAATGCAACAAAAAACAAAGATTACCCCAGTGATTCAAGGAACAATTAATGAGGTGGATACGGCGACAACTGTTGTAGATACGATCGCGACAGGTATAGATCCGAAAGCGGTGAAAGACTCTATTCCAGAGGTTAAGGAGCCTAAATTAAAGAAATCGGGATTCAGCAACCTCTTTCCGGATATTGACAATGGAAAAAAGGTGCTTTGCTTTTTCGCTCCAGGGTGTGACCACTGCAAAGAAACCGCCAAGGAACTAACCAAAATGAAAAAATCAATCGCAGGATTCCCTGAAATATACATTGTATTCATGGATGAAGAAGCCGAATTGATTCCTGATTTCTTTGCCTTTGCAGGTGCGAACTACCCTTATTTGACACTCGATGTACTTACGTTCTGGAAGACCCTCGGAAATTCAAAAGATACCCCAGGAGTCATGTACTACTGGAACGGTAACCTCATCAAGGAATTCAATGGCATTGCGGAGAAGAAATTCAAAGAGGGGGAGTTTAAGAAGGCTGTTCTTAAAAAATACGAGTAAAGAATTAAGAATGAAGGATTAAAAATGAAGGATGAAGGATGAAGGATTAAGGATTAAGAATTAAGGATGAAGAATTAAGAATGAAGGATTAAGAATTAAGAATGAAGGATTAAGGATTAAGGATGAAGAATTAAGAATGAAGGATGAAGGATGAAGGATTAAGAATTAAAGATGAAGAATGAAGAATTTGATTTAATGACTTGAAATAATGGTTGCAAATAATGTGAAAAAGGATTTTTTTTCTTACATTTAATTAAACCACTCTTTCACTTATGGCAGATAATATCGTTCTAGAAAAAAGCATGCAATTCTCTCTTAAAATTATTTCATTTGGGTATGAATTTCAGAGATTGAACAAGGAATATATCCTCTCGAAACAGATCATCAGAAGTGGCACAAGTATAGGAGCTAATATTCATGAAGCTCAAGGTGCAATTTCCAAACCCGACTTTAACAATAAAATGCACATTTCCCTAAAGGAATCAAAAGAGACGTTATATTGGTTAAAATTAATGTCACTCTCTGATTTTAAGCTAGAGGAAAAGCAAATAGATTTATTAATTAAAGAATGTCTAGAACTACATCACATTTTAACAGCTATCTTGATAAAATCAAAAAGTCAAAGATGGAGTTAACGTCATTTTTAATTTTTAATCCTTAATTTTTAATTACATTCCTTAACCTGTGATCACATTCAAAAGAAAAAGCAAAAACACAATAGCCGCGAGTATAATCCAAAGATCACGATTGATGGTTTCTTTTTTTGCAGGTGTTGATTGATTGGTTTTTGAATTGGTTTGGTTGTCAGAAACTGGCTTTGAGATCGGTTTTGACACCTTGGTTGGCTCAGTGCGTCTCCCAAGAATATGGTATTCCCAGTCATAGGTTGCAGATGACCCGAATCGCACCTTATCCCCTGCCTGAAGGATGACAGGATCTGAAATTATATGGCCATTCACAAAGGTGTGGGAACGAGAACCCAAATCTGTGAGAAATACATTGCCAATGTTATCGATGAAAATCTCCGCGTGAGCAGCACCAATATCCGAATCCAAGAAACGCACATCATTTTCTTCCGCCTGACCAATACGCAGTATTTTAGGTCCTTTCATCATATCCTTCGAATTAGATTCATCGATTCTCTTTGCAAAGTAAAGGCTTTATTGCACATCCAAAAACGCAATGGAGAAAAAAAACTACTCGCGGCCATTCATCCAATTGTTCAACGCTTCAAAAAGTAGCTCTCCTTGCAGGTTGTATCCCTTGCGCAAGTAATGGACGTGGTCATCATTCACCAAACCGGCCTTTTTCCATTCGAGCATGCAGCCTTCTCCACCCATGGCTTCATAAAGATCCCAAAGGGCAAATCCATGTTTTATGCTCTGCTCGCGCAAGATTCCAGAAATAATCAGAATGCGTTGATTGACTGATGCTACTCCCCCTTTCAAGCGGTAATTTTCTGATGGAAGGGTAATCAGCACAGAAGCATTGGGCAATGTTTCATGAATCATGGTGAACATGGAATCGACGATTTGACGAAAACCAGCTTCAGTGAAAGAGGGGTCATACGATTCATTGGTTCCAAGTGAAACAATCACTAAATCCGGCTGAAACAAAGGCATCTGCTGTAGAAAGAAATCATTGCGTAAATAATCGCGGTAACGCGCTCCTGCTACACCCGCCGAATTGTAAACCACACCGCGAACATCATTTTCTACATAGACCCCGTGAAGCGTCATGGCTGCTCCGTTGAAGGAAACATCCAATTTACTTTTTGGCTTTGCCGTGTAAAATGAAAGCGTGTCAAAATGAGCTTGAGCATTGGTTTTAGTGAAGGAATTGTTGATCGTCACGCTCCCCTTTTTCGGATCGTTCAAGGAGTACAACAGAAATCCTTTTGTGTATGGATTGACAACTGAATCTTTCCTCAATTCAAGGGAAAAGGCGCCTGATTCTGTGGTGCTTTTGATGCCAATGCCAGGAAGTCCGATATTGAATTTATGCGGATAATTGATGATCCAACTGTTTGACCAAACGGAAGCTGAAGTAGCCATGAAATCCTTTGGACCATTTGTTTTTGCCAAGGTATAAGGAAAAACCAGGCCTCTGCCTCCATTTCCATAGCTTGCCTGCATCTTCTTTCGTGTAATTCCGCTTAAATTATCCGGTTGAATGTGCGAGTCCCCAATGTGCAAGATGCGTACTTTTTGAACCTTCCCTCCATTCAAGGAATCCATTTTCAACACAAAATGGTCGAACAAATCACCCGTATTTTCAATGGTATTCTCACCAAGCGTTAACTGCTCCCGTTGACCTACAGCGAGCAAAGGAAACAACACCAAAACTACACTCCACCACTTCATTCAACGCAACTTAAAATTGAAAATAGATAAAGGGCTGAACTACGGAAGAGCGCATTTGGATAATGACTTGTATCACAACAATCATCATAGCGAACTTCACCAATAGGTCCTGACCTGAGATGTAAGTTACGATTTTTTCTTTCCAAGAGGAAGGAATCAATGTTAAACCATAGCCCAAAATCAATAAGACAATCAAGGTTGGATTTGTTTGTATGACCGCCCAAACCATTTGCAGATTCGAAGAGCTAAATATTCGGGTGTACATATCCCATGTCATCTCCATGGATGAGGCGCGGAATGGGATCCAAAGCAGTGAAACACAAACAAAGGTAAAGGCCCAAGAGATGGCATTGTACCACCCATTGTCCCAGCGTTTACCTGTGAATTTCACCCATAACTTGTGAAGAATCAAGAGCACCCCGTGACCAGCGCCCCAGAACACAAATTTCCAATCGGCACCGTGCCAAAATCCACCGACGAGCATCGTCACGAGCAGAAAGAGCAGTTGAAGAAAAAAGCCCTTTTGATTGCCACCCAAGGGAATGTAAATGTAATCGCGCAACCAAGAAGATAAGGAAATGTGCCAACGTCGCCAAAAACTCGTAATGTCCAAGGCCTTGTAAGGCGAATCAAAGTTGAGGCAAAGTCGGTATCCGAGCAAAAGTGCCACCCCAATCGCCATGTCCGTATAGCCACTAAAATCACAGAAGATCTGCAAGGTATAACACAAGGAAGCCAAGATCAATTCGGATCCTGAGAATCCATCTGGAGCTGAAAAAACAATGTCGGAGTACTGAGCGACATAATCCGCAATGATGGCTTTCTTAATCAATCCTTTGAAAATAAGGTAAAAGGCCTCATTGAATTGCGCTCCATTTAAGCTGAACTTCTTTTTCAATTGCGGCAAGAAATCACGCGCTCGAACGATTGGTCCAGCCACTAGATGCGGGAAAAATAGCATGTACATCAAATAGTTTCGAAAGGCCGGACGCTTTACCTTCTTATTGGCCACATCCACCATGTAACTGATCGACTGAAAGGTATAAAATGAAATCCCTATTGGAAGAATCAATTCGCTCAAGGTGTGTTTACTTCCCGTAAGCGCATCCACATTCGACAAAAAGAAGTTCTTGTACTTAAAATAGAGCAAAAAGGAAAGACTGAAGAGAATACCCGCAGTTAAAATCCACTTTTTCTTTCGTTCATTTCCCTGCCGTTCAATCCACATGGAAAAGAGGTAATCGGCTGAAATCGTAAGCAACAACAACAGAAGAAAAATTCCACTCGCCTTGTAGTAGAAATACGCGCTAAACGCAATGATGAAGTATTCGCGTGGTCCCTTGGTTTTCGCAACAAAAGAATAGCCGATTAAGAAAATGGCAAACAAAAACAAGAAAATCCCCTGATGAAAGAGCATTGGATCCTCCGGAATGTGCTGAAACTGCTTCGCTATTTCTCCCCAATTGATCATGCTACTTCACATTCATTAAGATGGTTCGTGTAAACTTGAGTTTCGGTAAAGTCTCTACCTTCTTCGATAGGTCAATGACACCTTTCTCCGTTAATGACAGAGCTACCTGATCAAACCACAGTTTCGCAGCACTTTTAGAAGGATGTCGTCCGTCGGCTGAACGTTCCATTTTTAGTTCATGGGAGGCAAAGAAATGACTTCCCACCTCCTTTTGCATCACGGAAATGATTCCTTTGTCCTTTGTCCAGGCAGCAGGACCAATCCACGAATAACGCACATTGTGCGCATTGAACGACTTGATGATGTTGCGCATGCAGACTGCCCGTTGATCAAAATCGTTGACGAAGAGTTCATTTAAGCCAATAGCAAACACCACTACTGATGGTTTGTATACATCGAGAAAGTAGTCTAAAGTATCCGACGATCCCCATTGTTTTGTGGATGACCCGTAATAGATGACCGTTGCTACCAAGACATGTCCGTTCGCATCACAATAGGCACTTACTGGACTCCGCAATCCCTCCAATTGGGAATCACCAAGCAACAATACACGTTCAACGCCTTCAGGTGTATCAACGGGAGTTTCTCCTTTGGCTACTTTTACTGGTGTATGCTGTTGAGCCGTTTCCGTGGAATCAACAATTTTCTTCGTGTTTTCTTTCGTTTTGGAGTTCACATGTCGATTGGATTCCTTTTTATCCTGTTTGAAGAAAGATCCGATTTCTGCTTTTCGCAATTCAAAAGACAAAGGAAAGTTGAACGAACCTAAAAAGAAAAAAAGGCAGAACGTCAGTAAAAAACCAACGCCTACCTTTCTCAATCTTATTTGTGGATCTTGTGCCATTCTCAGCGACAAACATACGAATAATGCACGAATGGGAATTTAGTCCTTGTAAGTCACCAACTCCCGATCCAGTTTAATAAATTTTCTTTCACCATGTTCACCTGTGATGTCGTAAAACGGAAGCAATTCTTCACCTACCGCTTCCTTAAATTTCCTTTTGATACGCGACAGGTTAATGCTGATGTCACTTTCTAAGGGATTCACTAAGGAGGCAATTGCACGACGAATGTTTTCTTGAGATTCACGACCAGATAGGCGTTGGTATATAGTCAATAGTTCTTGGTGATGATCATACAATTCTGGGATCGAAATTCCTTCAGGATGATTGAGGAAGAGCAAGTACAAAGCGCGCTCCTTTGGATTTAAACGCACACACAGATTTCCAAAATCGGTCAAGAAAATATGCTTCATGAAACCTTCCACTTGAATACGGCTCGGCTTTCGCATGATGCGCACGCGTTCTCGGAAAATTAAATTATTCCGAATTCCATCCATCGTATCCAGGATTTGATTCACAAAGTTTGATTGCAAATCCTTTAAATTGATGTGATCGAGGCACTTCGGACAAAGATCTGCTGTGCGCATTTTCAAGATAATTTCCTTTTTGTTTTCGCAGTAATCCATGAAGCAGCCGATTGAGGTTTGATGCAGGTGCTCTTGCATTTCGTGTCGAGAAGAATAAATACATCCTCTCAGCAACCAAACGATCACCTCATAGGCAATGGGGAATCGAACATCCACTTGATTTTGGAAGTAATGCCCCCAATTTTCTGTATGAATGAAATAATTTTTCAAACTATCATCCATCGAACCAAACCAGTTTTTGTCGTTCCCAATGTCCGTCAGAAGAATAACATGATCATCTGGTGACACACAGCGCTCTCGGCGGTAATTTTCGCATTGACGAAAAAGATCCTGCCATGTCAATCGTTTGTCAGTCATGGGAAAACTGTAAGGCAATGCTTCATCGGAACTAAGACACGCTTGAATAAATTCGACATTCTCTTTCGAATCAAACTTTTTCTCGTCTTCCCAATACTGGTCCTTCGGCTCCGCATCCATGATCCCCAATTCACTTTCAATGAAACGAATGGGGCCTGGATATTGACGGAGCATCAAAACGACATCGCGATACGTATCTTCACTCAGTTCTGGACTTTTCAGGAGATGTACATTCATGGCAGTGCTATTTAGTTGTCAAACAATTACTTGCTTCTACGGTCTTTCTCATCAAAAATATCAAAAATTGAGGTCTTCACGTTCCCTGCATGTTTTGAAACTGAATATTGGCGCATAGACTCCCCCACATCCATCATCATTTGATTCATGTCTTTTTTATCAAAGGACATCACATTTTCCTGTTTAATACTC
>CAIQQH010000105.1 GCA_903873915.1 uncultured Flavobacteriia bacterium
TATCATCTCATAGGAACCTTTTCATCCAAGTATTTTAGCATGCATACATGGGTACTTTTACTATCTTTACTTTTAACAAAGTGTACATGCGCAGCCTCTTTTCATTCATTTATGTTCTTTCGCTCATTGGCGTTTTTTCCTCCTGCAACCTGCGGGCGAAGAAGAATTTGAGCCATACAGAAGTGATTGCTGATGCCGTTTTTGACAACCATTCCTACGCCAATGTGCGTCAGATCCGAACCACGCATTTACATCTCGACCTCGATGTCAATTTTGAAAATCAAACCATCTATGGCGTTGCACGACATACGATGCAGAACTATGGCACTGACACCGCCATTTTTGACATAAAAGGACTTGAAATTCAGAAGATCACACTCGGAAATGGCAAAGAAAAAGAGACCGACTTCATCATTGGGCAATGGGACAAAGATTCCATTTTAGGACAGCCCTTGTTGGTCACCATCACCTCCAAGACCAAATACATCAATATCTATTACAAAACAACGAGCAAAACGGAAGCACTTGGTTGGTTAAATCCTGAACTTACCACGGGTAAAAAGTATCCTTTTGTTTACACGCAGGGTCAAGCCATCTTAACTCGTTCATGGATCCCGCTGCAAGACTCTCCCGCAAACCGCATCACCTACTCTGCCAAAGTGAAGGTTCCAGAGGATCTGATGGCCGTAATGAGTGCTGAAAATCCAACAAAAAGAAATGACAAGGGTGAATATTCCTTTCAGATGAAGCAACCCATCCCATGCTACCTCATTGCCCTCGCCGTTGGAAATATCGCCTATAAAAAACTAGGTGCAAACTGCGGTGTTTATTCCGAACCCGAGTTGCTGGGAAGTAGTGCCAATGAATTCTCTGATCTTCCCCGAATGATTCAAACCGCTGAAAAGCTTTATGGAAAATACCGTTGGGAACAATACGATTTGCTTGTTCTCCCCTATTCTTTTCCCTTCGGTGGAATGGAGAATCCGCGTTTAACATTCGTCAATCCAACAGTAATTGCAGGCGATAAAAGCTTGGTTTCAGTCATCGCCCATGAATTGGCGCATAGCTGGTCGGGGAATCTGGTCACCAATCGTTCGTGGGATGACTTCTGGCTCAATGAGGGGTTCACTGTGTATTTCGAAAACCGCATCATGGAGGCGCTTTACGGAAAAGAAATTGCCGATATTCTTGCATTAATTGAGTTTCAAGAACTTCAAGACGATTTGAAAGAGATTGGTCAAAGTGAACACCCAGAGGACACGCGGTTAAAGCTTCAATTGCGAGGGCGAGATCCGGACGATGGTCTCACCGATATCGCCTATGTGAAGGGGGCGTTTTTCTTAAAATCTCTTGAGCGCGATGCAGGCAGAGAACGTCTTGATAAATTCTTAAACAGTTACTTCAAGGCCTTTGCCTTTAAAACCGTTTCGTCCGAAACATTCATTGAATACCTGGATAAAAACCTTTTGGTGCCTCAAAAAATAAACTTCAATACCAATGAATGGGTGTATCAGAAAGGTATTCCAAAAAATTGCTTTCAAATTATTTCCCCTCGATTTAATGAAATTCAATCCTTAGCCGATCGCTTTGCAAAAGGAGAAAACATATTCAAACGAAAGGTCAAGTGGATTAAAATAAAGGGACGAAAGAAAAAGAAAAAGCAAGTGATTCAATTGACACGCGACAAACATATCGCTCAGGAATGGCAGGCATTCATTCGTCGCCTACCTAACACTATTTCTGCAGAAAAACTGCGCGAGATCGACAACAATTTACATTTTCGCACATGGACAAATAGCGAGATTCAGTACGAATGGTTCATCAAAGGAATACGCGCGAACTACAGCGATATTCTTCCCGCAACGGAAAGGTTTCTTTTAAAGGTTGGACGTCGAAAGTATGTCGCACCCATTTACAAGGAACTCGCAAAAACGCCTAAAAATTTAAAGTGGGCGCGCGAAGTGTTTTCAAAAGCAGGTGAACATTACCACCCCGTCACAAAAAATACTGTTCAAGAAATGCTTTACGCAAATGGTGTGAAGTAATTATCCCAAGCCCTCCAATTTCTCCTCAAGAATACGAATCGTATTTAACGCATCTTCTTCTTTCTTGCGCTCATTTGCTACAACTGCGTCAGGCGCTCCAGCCATAAATTTCTCGTTTTGCAATTTGCTCTGAACGCTTTTCAAGAACCCTTTGGTGTAGGTAATATCTTCCGATATCTTTTTCTTTTCAGCTTCAACATCAATGGTCTCCCCAAATGGAATGTAATAGTCATTTCCTTGAACAAGGAATGAATTCGCATTGGCTACCTTTTCGGAAACATATTCCAATTGGCTTAGATTTCCCATTTTCACAATGACCGCATCGAAAGAGGTATCAATGTCTGAATTCTTCTTGATCATCAGTTCCATTTTCACTTTGCTCGCAATGTTATTTTGCTTGCGGACATTTCGAATGTGTGTAATGACATCGGAAGCTTTATCAAAACTATGCAGAACCTCTGAATTCACCGCTTGAATTGCAGGCCATTGTGCCAAGATAATGTCATCGCCTTCTGCACGCTCACGGATTAAATGCCACAACTCTTCCGAAACAAATGGTGTAAACGGCTGCATTACTTTCAACAAGCGTTCGAAGAAATTCTTAGTCGCTTCCAATGTTTTTGGATCAATCGGCTGCTCATAGCCTGGCTTGACCATCTCGAGGTACCACGAACAGAAATCGTCCCATACGAGTTTGTATATCGCCATCAAGGCTTCTGAAATCCGGAATTTATCAAACAATTCATTGATCTCAGCAAGGGCTTGATTGAACTTGGCATCGAACCATTCAATGGCTTTTACAGAAGACTTTGGCTGCTCCATTTCGCGCACTTCCCAAGCACTTACGAGGCGATACGCATTCCAAATCTTATTGGTAAAGTTTCGTCCCTGTTCGCATTGAGAGGTATCAAACGGAAGGTCATTCCCGGCAGGTGAAGAAATCAAGACTCCTACACGCACACCATCAGCCCCATATTTCTCAATCAAATCGATTGGATCTGGAGAATTTCCTAAGGATTTGGACATTTTACGTCCCAGCTTGTCGCGAACGATCCCTGTGTAATATACGTTTTTGAATGGCAAGTCGCCCATGTATTCATACCCTGCAATGACCATTCGTGCCACCCAGAAGAACATAATCTCTGGTGCAGTTACAAGGTCGTTTGTCGGGTAATAGTACTTGATTTCTTCATTGTTCGGTTGTGTCAATCCATTGAAAACGGAAATTGGCCACAACCAGCTCGAGAACCAGGTGTCGAGTACATCTTCATCTTGGCGCAACATACCCGCCGTAATCGCACGACCCGTTTTTGCCGAAGCCGCTGCAATCGCTTCTGCCTCTGTTTTACATACCACAAAATCATCGGAGTCCTCACCATAAAACCAAGCAGGAATGCGATGTCCCCACCACAATTGACGAGAAATACACCAATCCTTCACATTTTCCATCCAGTGCTTGTAGGTGTTTTTGAATTTTTCTGGATGAAACTTGATGTTCCCATTCATGACATTTTCCAATGCAGGCTGTGCCAATTCTTTCATGGACACAAACCATTGCAAGGACAAACGCGGTTCAATGACTGCATTCGTTCGTTCAGAAAAACCAATTTTATTGATGTGGTCTTCGGTTTTCACCAAGTACCCTTTATCGTACAATTCTTTTTCAATGGCTTTGCGTACTTCGAAGCGATCCATTCCGGTATAATGCATTCCGTGATCATTCAAGGTTCCATTGGCATTGAAAATATCAATGGTTTCTAATGCATGTTTCTTGCCTAGATCGTAGTCATTCGTGTCGTGGGCGGGTGTCACTTTCAAGCATCCCGTACCGAAATCCATATCAACGTATTCATCTTGAATAATTGGAATGGTTCGATTCGCGATGGGAACGATGGCTTGTTTTCCATGTAAATGCTTGAAGCGCTCGTCATTTGGATTGATGCAGATCGCAGAATCTCCCAAGATCGTCTCGGGTCGTGTGGTGGCAATCGTCAACCATTCATCGTCGCTGCCCGCAATTTTATAGCGTACATAGAACAACTTAGAGTTTACTTCCTTATGGATTACCTCTTCATCTGATAGCGCTGTTAATGCTTCAGGATCCCAGTTCACCATGCGCACACCGCGATAGATTTTTCCCTTTTTGTACAAATCTATGAACACATCGAGCACAGATTCTGAATATTCAGGATCCATCGTAAAACTTGTGCGCTCCCAGTCACATGAAGCACCGAGCTTTTTCAATTGTTCCAAAATGATTCCCCCATGCTTGTCTTTCCATTCGAAGGCATGCGTCAAGAATTCATCGCGTGTCAAATCGACCTTACGGATTCCTTCCATGCGCAGTTTTTGCACTACTTTCGCTTCCGTTGCAATGGATGCATGGTCAGTTCCAGGTACCCAACATGCATTTTTACCCAACATGCGGGCACGACGCACCAACACGTCTTGAATCGTATTGTTCAACATGTGTCCCATGTGAAGCACTCCAGTCACATTCGGTGGTGGAATAACGACAGTATACGGCTCGCGCTTATCGGGAACAGAGTGAAAATATCCCTTACTCATCCAGTGGGAATACCACTTTTCTTCTGCATTTTTCGGCTCGTATGTCTTTGGAGTCTCCATGGGTATTGAATTTGGGAGCAAAGATACTGATTCTAGTGTAAACTGATAAGGTGTGTTCGTCAGAGTAGCCAGAAATTCCTGAGGTGAATCATCCTTTTTTGAACCTTTTAATTGAAATAGGCATGTATATTTGTAAAAAAAAGATGAGGAAGTTCACACTCTTTACCACTCTTGCATTAACCTTCCTTTTGCACGCATGCTACAAAGGAAAATCTGTTGATTTGGTCGTGCACAATGCACGCATTCACACCATGACAGACGACACCAAAGTTTACGAAGCCATGGCCATTAAGGATGGAAAGATCGTCGAAGTAGGGCCCGAGCGACAAATCTTGAACAAATATGCCGCTGAAGAAGAAATCGACGCAGGCGGAAAAGACATTTACCCTGGTTTAAGCGATGCGCATGGGCACCTTTTGTCTTACGCAAAGCAGAAATTAAGTGTTGAACTCGTTGGATGTAAGTCCTTTGATGAGTTGCTTGTTCGCACCGAAAAATACCAAGACCGGTATAAAAGAAAGTTCATCGTAGGCAGTGGTTGGGATCAATCACTCTGGGGAACCAATGATTTGCCAAGTAACGAAGGGCTCAATCGTTTGTTTCCTAACACACCTGTTTGTCTTTACCGCATCGATGGTCATGCCCTTTTGGCCAATGATGCCGCATTGAAAAAAGCCGGTATCGGTCATGAATCAAGCATTAGCGGTGGAATCATCCATGTGAAAGACGGAAAATGTACCGGATTATTGGTCGACAATGCAATGGAGCCGATGAACCGTCTTATTCCGCCTTTTCCGCGTAAAGAAATCAAATCAGGGATCCTCGAAATACAACAAGAATTGTTTCAATACGGCATAGTCGGTGTGCACGAAGCAGGTATTGAGTTCGCAGACATTTCACTGTTCGAAGAGCTGATCGACGAAAAAAAACTTCAACTTGAAGTCTACGCCATGCTTTTACCCAGCAAGGCCAACATGGATTTTGTGCGCAAGCAGGGAAAATTCAAGCATAAAAACCTAATTATCCGAAGCTTCAAAGTCATGGGAGACGGCGCATTGGGTTCAAGGGGTGCATTTTTGAAACAGCCCTATTCCGATCAACACAATCACTTTGGGGTACTCACAACTCCTATTGCGGAGATGAAACGCATTGCAAATTTCTGCGAAGCCAATGACTATCAAATGAATACCCATGCCATTGGCGATTCAACAAACCGCATCCTATTGGACATCTACAAAACCATTTTCGAAGTTAAGCCTGATCATCGTTGGCGGATTGAACACGCTCAAGTTGTTGACCCCGTTGATTTTGTGTTGTTTTCGAATTATGGTGTTTTTCCATCCGTTCAACCGACACATGCCGTGAGCGATCAACGTTGGGCAGAACAGCGACTAGGGAAAAAGCGAATGGCAGGCGCATATGCTTACAATACCTTACTTCAGAAATATGGCATGTTGGCGATTGGTACCGATTTCCCTGTTGAATTGACCGATCCCTTTTTAACCATTCAAGCTGCCGTGAAGCGAAAAAATGCAGACAATTTTCCAGCTGGAGGATTTTACACCAACGAAGCCATTACCCTTGAAGAATGCATGAAAGGAATGACCATTTGGGCTGCATTTGCCTCCTTTCAAGAGAACCGAACAGGATCCTTAGAAAAAGGTAAAGAAGCAACCTTTGTGATTTTTGAGCGTACCGTTCAGGCGGGAGAGACCTACGAACCCAACTTTGCCAATCAAGTATTTATCCGAGGAAAAAAAGTGTACAGCACAGATTATTAAATGTTTAGCTGGGTAAAAAAGATTTTTTCATTACTTTTAAGGTCTAAAAAATCATTAGAGATGAGCTTAGAACGTTTTGTAGAAGCGCAAGAGAAATCTTATTACAATTCTACGGATACAAGCTACAAACTCGCATTGCGTGAAATCCGAAATGGTCGAAAAGAATCACATTGGATCTGGTTTATCTTTCCTCAACTTGAAGGATTTGGAGAAAGTTACAACTCCACCTATTACGGCATAAAAGATTTAGCCGAGGCGGAAGCTTATTTGCATCATCCTATTTTAGGAACACGATTGGTCGAAATTTCTTCGGCCCTTTGCGCATTGAATGAAACCAATCCAGAAAAAATTGTGGGTTGGGATGATAAAAAACTATGTTCTTGCATGACCTTATTTTCGCAGGTCAAAGATTCACATCCTATTTTTATTCAAGTCCTTGACAAGTACTTTTCAGGAAAGATGAATCACAAAACGCTCGATAAATTGAAACCCTTTATTTAGAAAGAAGGACAAGAAATCAATTTGAATTGTTGAATTTTCGGCTTGCACGTTAAGTTGATTCCCATCGAAATTTCATGAGTTCCATGTGATGCCCCATTGTTCAATTTTGAAACCGTCACATCGTAACTATAACCCAATTTAAAACGGCCGGTGTTAATTCCCATAGTGATAATGAATGCATCTCTATTTCTGTACCAAACCCCCATAGTGAAAGCGCTGTATTTGAAGTAAGTCCCTATGTTTAATTCTTGAAAACCATTTTGGTATTGGTAAATGATGTTGGGCATGACGGAAGTTTTACTGGAGTACTTAGATCTTCCACCAATTTTAATTTCTGCTCCCATGTGCGCCGTTACACGCATGGGAAGATGAGACTCACCAACAATCATCGATTCATTGGGTGTATTGGCATGGTGCACAGCTCCGCCGACAAAGAAATTTTTATTGAACAACACAACCCCCGCGGAGGCATCGAAAAATCCTCGTGAACCACCTCTAGGTACATCGCCAGTGGAGTAAATAAATCCATGGCGCGGATCAATCATATCTCCAAAGGTCAATTTATCCCAATCGAGTGATTTCTGGTACCATGCCGCACGTGCGCCGAACTGTAATTTCCATTTGCGATTCAATTGAGCATGGTATGAATAAATCAAACCCAACATAGACGTTTTGATTGTTCCTGCCCCTTGCTGATCGTTGGTGGCAAGAATGCCTATACCTCCTGAAATATTGCTAAAATAGCTATCCCAAGAAACACTTGTTGTCACATAATTCGAAGACAAATTGGGCCATTCGTTGCGGTAATTCGTAGCAAAACGTGAACATCCGTATGAACCCGCCAATGCTGGGTTCAAATAAAGAGGGTTTGCATAGAATTGTGAGAACGATGGATCTTGTCCAAATGATGTGCTTGAAACCAAAAGTGCGGTAATGATGAGTAGTTTTTTCATAGCTTATAGGTTTAGGAGGCGTTGCCCCATGCGGCTTGGTTTTGTTAGGATGCGAATAGTCAATTGGTGTGATAATGATTGTTTTCCGAGGACCTCTGAATGCGTTAAATCTGCATTGTAGGCCAACATGAAATGCTTGAATTTGATACCAACGGACACTGCAGGATCGAGTTGTGTAGAAATTGCTCCACCCACTGTAATCCAATGGTAGCGAAGATTGACGCCCAACCATGCCTCTTTCAATGTTTCATATTGCTGATAAACAAGGTATGGCGAAGCGCCAAAGTTCTCCTTGCGTGTCTCGTAATCCGTTCCAATTGTCGCAATAAAATGCTGGCCCGAACGACGAATATCTGTCAGATTGCTTGAGTAAATGTTATCGGCATGTTTCAATAAATTGTCTCCTTGAACACTGGCGTAGAACCAACGGGTGTTTACAGAAAGTCCTAGTCCTAGGTCACGGTACCACAAGGAACGACCAATAGGCATTTGTCCGACAGCGTAAAACTGATGTGGATTTAAACGTTCCATTTCTACCATTGTTCCTGTCTGAATTTTTGTTGGATCAATGTTCTTATTCCCCATCGTGAAGCGGAATGAAGGTTCTACAATGACATTTCTGCTGACCGAGAATTTCGGAGAATAGGTGAATGAAGATTGAATGTTCTGAATCCCACCGTCCGCATATTGCGAATGACTTACAATAAGCCCAAGCCCTCCGCGCATCCCATACGAATAACCATCTACAGAAACACTATTTATCAATTGTTGATTTGCTTGTCCGGCCCACTGAAGACGAGACATCGTTTGAACACGCGTAGCCAATAAGGTACCCACAGCGCCAAAATTCACTTCTGTTGGTTGCAATCCAGGGATGTGATAATGAGGATCTTTCAAGTTTTTCAAGGCAATTGGATTATCCAACATACGACTAACGGCCCTGCCAGCTTGTCTCAGCTTTGAAGAAAACGTTTCCTTGTAGACACTATGTGTTTGATTTGTTCTCGGTGTTGTTGTTTTTGCCTCTTGTTGCGTAACTGTCTCGTTCATCGCCACTTCCTGAATCACTTTTTCTGTAAGTTCAGATTGCGCATTGATTGCATCGACATCAGCTTTCTTTTCAGCAGTTAATGGCTGATCTTCCTCTTGTTTGGAAAGAACCACCACCGTCGTTTGCTCATTTATTTGCTGTAAAGAACTGAGGTGAGTTGAATTTTCATTCGTCATATCGTAAGGCGAATCGATTGTATGTGCCATTTCACCTGACGCAATTTCTACATTTAATCGATCAGTTTGCTCTACTCCAACTTGATTTTGAATGGCTTGAGGAACAATTTCCTGAAAGGCTGAAGATGCGGTTGCAGCCATTGTTCCTGCAGCAGTAATATCTTCTGATGCCGTTTGCGATTCAGCCGTCTGAACATCAACCATATCTGTTATTTTCGGAGATTCCGATTCCGATGTAAAAACAGCATTTGATTGCTCGTCTGCGGATGGCCAATACATCACCGAGCCCAACGCAATGATCCCGGCAATAGAAGCCATACCCATGGACATAAAAAGACCCACTGGACGACGGCGAGTCAATTTGTTGGCATGCGGATAAACGACCTGTTCGTTATCCACTTTAGAGATTTCCCACATATCGCGTTCTACATCCAATTCTGGGTGCTGGATGAGGAAAACCTCCAATTGTGCAACTTGTTCCTCACTAAGGTTTCCCTCCATGAGCTCAAAAAGCCAACGATCGATGTTTGAAAATGATGGATTGCTCATACGAGTTGTGTCAAACCTTTTAACT
Source organism: uncultured Flavobacteriia bacterium (assembly GCA_903873915.1). Classification (GTDB taxonomy): domain Bacteria; phylum Bacteroidota; class Bacteroidia; order Flavobacteriales_D; family Crocinitomicaceae; genus M0103. Next base: position 9,710 of record CAIQQH010000105.1, read on the forward strand.
GCTTTTTAATTTTATTCCTCGCTCTAAACAAATAGACCTTCACTTGGGAAGGTGAAAGTTCAAGAATATCGCCTATTTCTTCATAGGTATATCCTTCGAGATCCCGCAAAAGAATAATACTTTTCTGTACAGGAGGAAGAATACTTACAGCTCGATCAACGACTTGTGATGATTCGAATAGGCTACGTTCCGTTTTTGCTATTTCAGGAATCAAATCGTCTCCTGGCAAAATCATACGTTGTTTTTTCATCACAAAATTAATCATTGTATTGTGCGCTGTAGTAAACATCCAGGCTTTCGCCTTCTCCGCTTCCACTTTCTTTCGGTTGATCCAAAGTTTTTCAAAAACATCTTGTACGATATCTTGGGCATCTTCAGAATTCCGAAGAAACTTCAACGCAAAGCCGTAAAGTTTACCGCTGTGCGTGCAGACCGCAATATTGTATTCTTGTCTTTTCAAAACAGTGTTCCGAGGTAGCAGTTAAAACAATTTGATAACTCTTAAAGTTACATGGTGAACGATTTTTAAATCGCTTTAGGGTACGAATTTATAAATGGTTTATCAAACTAAGTCGTTGAACGAATATATAGCAGTTATGGCTGAACAAATTCAAGTTTCTAGCGAACACTTTTTTAGCAAAAAAATAAATACATTTAACATTCTAAAACTGAAGTACTATGATAGAAGCAATTCGCTTATTCGATATTCCTTATTACCAGCAACGCACCTATCCCAATCCAGGTATGTTTGTGACGAAGAAAGAAGGCTCATGGCAAAAAATGTCATGCAACGAGTTTTTGAACGAGGTCATGATCGTTTCCCGAGGATTAATAGCTTTAGGAGTAAGTGAGGGGGATAACGTTGGGCTAGTTTCTTCTAACAGAGTGGAATGGAACATCATGGACATTGCGATTCAGCAAGTTGGAGCTATTGTCGTTCCTCTTTATCCAAACATTTCAGAGAGTGATTACCGATATATTCTGAACGATGCAGGGATTAAATTGTGTGTTGTAAGCACACTTGACCTTGCCACAAAAATAACTCATGTTCGAGGAGATGTTCCAACCTTGACGCACTTGTACACTTTTGATTTGATTGACGGATTTGACCATTGGAATGCAATACACGCGCATTGTCAGGAAATCAATGCGTCGGATGTTCAGGCACGAATGGACAAAGTAAAAAGCCATGATTTAGCTACAATCATTTACACCTCAGGCACAACTGGAAATCCAAAAGGTGTTATGCTTTCGCACCAAAACATCCTCGCCAATGTCTCGGGATGTAAGGAGCCAATACCCGCAGATAACAACTCGAAAGTGCTCACGTTCTTACCTGTTTGTCACATCTACGAGCGCATGCTGCATTACCTCTACATGTACCTTGGCTGTTCGATTCATTTCGCTGAATCCATGGACACCATTGGTGACAATATACGTGAGGTAAAACCAGATGTGTTTTCTGCGGTTCCGAGACTGATCGAAAAGGTCTTCGACCGTATCATGAGCAAGGGGGACGATTTGACAGGAATCAAGCGCCGTCTTTTCTTCTGGGCCGTAGGTCTAGCCGAAGAATATGACGTTGTCGGCAGAAGCTGGTGGTACAACTTCCGTCTTTCCATTGCCAGAAAATTGATTTTTTCCAAATGGCAAGAAGCACTTGGTGGAAACGTGCGCGCCATTGCCTCTGGAAGTGCTGCACTTCAGCCTCGCTTAGCACGCATTTTCCTGGCGGCTGACATTCCAATACTTGAAGGATATGGTCTGACCGAAACTTCTCCTGTTGTCTCTGTGAACTCATTTAGCAGCGGCATTCGAATAGGCACCGTTGGAACATTGATCGACGATGTTCAAGTGCATATTGCTGAAGATGGCGAAATTTTAGTGAAAGGTCCGAATGTTATGATGGGATACTACAATTTACCAGAAGCGACTGCCGAAGCGATTGATGCTGAAGGATGGTTTCATACCGGTGATATTGGAATATTAGAAGATAACCGCTTCCTTAAGATCACAGATCGCAAAAAAGAGATCTTCAAAACATCGGGAGGGAAATACATTGCTCCTGTAATGATTGAAAACAAA
>CAIQQH010000106.1 GCA_903873915.1 uncultured Flavobacteriia bacterium
CGAAAAGTGTGGCCTGGATCTGTCCCGCGATGGTCAAATACATTTCTAAAGGTTGGGACAGCAGGAAACGAGTAAAACATGAATCTGCTAAACAATCCATTCTCTGTATCGGGTATTAATCGAATGACTTGACCACGTGTCCCAGTAAGTAAAACTGATAAGCGGGGGCGCTCCACAGAAAAGTGTTCTCGATTTTGCCTTCGTTGCATCTCAACGGGTTCATGGTGAAATGCTGCACGAAGCACATCGCTAAAATTCCCCCAGTCTTGCGCCAGGGCATTGGCCAAAGTATCCGCTTCAGTTGAAAACAGAATCCCTGCACCATCATTTTCACTGAGTGTTTGAACAACAGAACTAGCGCTGTTATTCGCAGGAATAAAAAGTAATTTATAAGGCGGTTCTTTTAGCGCAGAAACATCCGCATCCTTCTGTTTAATCTTCTCGCGTTTTAACTCCTCGAATTGTTTTTTTGCAAGGGTTGTTTCTTCCAACAACATTTTATGAATTTCCATGCCCACCAAACGGGTCCAACTCAACACACCTTTTCCCGAACCAGCCGGGGCTTCAATGAATGTATACAAATTGGGCGACACCCATTTGCGGTCGTAAAATCCTATTACATTGGGCATACAACCAGAAAGTACCGTGAGCGTACCCAATAGCAAAATATCCCGCTCATACGGATTATCAATGGTCGTAAATAAATCTCTCAGCGGTTCAGGTAAATTATCATAAATACTGTTCGATAGCGTGGATCTCAGCTGATCCTGATAGCCTGGCAATAGGAACAATTCCTCTTCAGCCATTATGTTATGTTTTAAACCGTGCATGATCATCGCTTTAATGGTTTATCCTGGACATATCGCAATGCCTCGCGCTGAATATTTTTCTCTTGCTCGTGTTTGCCTGAATTCAACCATTCCTGAAGTTCACCCTTGCGAAATAGAATCTTCTTTCCATTCTTATAGAAGGGAATTTTTCTTCTACTCGTCATGGAGTACAAAGTCTGTTTGGCAATGTGCAGAAACTCCGCAGCCTGATCGGCATTGAGTATTTCCGATTTTAAATTGTTCTCTGCCAATTCTGTGATGGCAGTTTCTTGATGCTGTTCTAATGCAACTTGAACAGCTTCATTCACCAACTCTGTGATGAATGCTTGTAAGTGAGTAATACTTTCTTTCATATGAAACATTTACTCACCCTTCATCAAAAAAAGAACCATGCCAAATTTTTGGTTACCTTTTTTTAGTTATCGATTTTTAGAGGGTTCATGTTGCTCCTACCACCGTGCATTTTCAGTTCAGAAGTGTCCGAATTTGTCTAAAATTGCGCAATGATTAAGTAAACTGCGCAAATTCAAGCAAATTAGGTTCGAATCCCTAACACACTGACATTCAGACAATTTGTCACTGACATTTTTCATTTTTCCTGTCAATTATTGTCAGACTTTATACCCAATTGAATACTCTTCATTGCTTTTGTTTTCGTTGAATCCATCACCTTACCATAAATCTGTGTGGTATGAATGTGTTTGTGTCCTAAGAGTTTTGAAACGGTATAGATATCGGTACCTTCCGCTAGCTGTAACGTGGCAAAAGTGTGTCTGAAATTATGGAATGTGATCTTCTTGCGAATACCTGCCCGTTGCAACCAACGATTCAAGTTTGCATAGTCGCGTTGAAAATTGTAATCTCCAAAAATCAGTTCAGCACTCTCTTCATATTTCCCCAATAAGCTCAATGCTTCATCCGATATGGGAAGAGTCTCCATCGCTTTGGTTTTACTCTGTGTAAAGCGAATGAAATAACCCATATTCTCAGAATGCTGAATCTGTTCACCACGAAGTTTGGTGACATCACCCAGTCGCAATCCAGTGAGTGCAGAAAACATGCAGGTGCGTTTTAACAATTCAGATTCAACAGGTGTGTTGTAGAGTTTAATCAGCTCCTCCTTTGTTAGAAACTCTCTGTAAGTTTCAGGCTGCTGCACACCTTTTACGGCATCAAATGGATTACTGATCATGTGACCAAATACCATGGCCTCCCTAACCGTTGCTCGCAGCTTGTTGTAGTAGGTATAACAGGAATTTTGAGAGATGCGCATTTTAGGTGAATTAATACGCGTGGCTTTTTTCTCTAAAAACTCTTTATACTCATTGATAAACTGCGGTGTGATATCACCGAAATTGCATTGCCCTTTACAAAACTGAAGGAATGTTTTGTAGGATGCCACCCAGCCGCCATGATTATTGGGATTGTCCTCCCATTTTTTAAGCTGTTTTTCATAGAAAGGCAAAAAATCGTCAAATTCCGAACTTCTCTTTATTCCAAACCTACCAGCCAACCTATCCACTTGACGATTGGCGGCAATGGTTCGGGCCAATGTTTCCAAATCACGATTGTGGCGCTTTTCTATCTCGTCTCTCGGGGGACTGTAGAGATACATATTGAGGTATTCCCACCGGGTAATTTTACCACTTTCGGGATGAATAATTGGTGGACAGTGATCTAAGTAAAGGCTGATCCGGCCTGTCTTTAATAGACGTTTTCTAAGTGTAACTTTCATAACTATTTGTTTTTTAATAATTTATCTAATTCTTCACGGAGGATTAATCGCCTCGTTCCAATGGAAAAAGTGCGGATTTTATTCACTTTAATCATTCTTTGCACTGTCCATCGGCTCACTCCGATCAACAAACTCACTTCATTTATGCTTAAAACCTCCCTCGCTTGCAGCATCACAACGGGAGCTGTTAATTGGCTCTTTAAGAGTGTCTTATCCTGGAGTAATTTCTCCTGTCTTTTGTTCTCTTTATAGCCCCTGGAGCCACATTTGTGAGAGCAGTACAAAGTGGTGCTTTTCCTTGCCAAGAACACTTCTTGACAGAAAACACAAATTTTCGAATATGGATGTTTACTAGCAGTCATTGTCATTTCGCCGATATGGTGCAGCGTGGTGCACGGTGGTGCAGCATGGTGCAGCGTGTAGCATCTTTTTTTGTTACGTTCGGAATTTGTTGCTGAAATGTTGCTCAAAATATCTGGTGTACAGATGAGCAACAAAAGTGGTGCAAAACACCAAAAATGACGAAAAATGTCAGCTACCCCAAAAACGCGAAAACCCTTGCTAGGCAAGGGTTTTATTTATCTTTCGTTGTTTTTGTTTATCGTTGATTATCGGCCATTACTTGCCGATACAAAACTTAGAGAATATCGATCCAAGAATTTCATCCACGCCAATATCACCTGTAATTCCCGATAACGCCCGAATTCCCTCGCGTAAGTGAAACGCCAATAAATCGCCAGAAAGTCCCGAAGCCA
>CAIQQH010000107.1 GCA_903873915.1 uncultured Flavobacteriia bacterium
GGAAATCATTCATCTTGAGGCCAACGAACGCGTAGAAATGGAATTGCGCTTCGGGCCAGGGCGACCTGCGAAAGCGATATTTCAATTGATAAAAAAAGAAAATGGAACTCATGTCATCTGGTCACTCGAATCGAATCTGGGATCTAATCCATTTACGCGGGTTGTCGGAAGAATGATGGAAAAAATCATTCGCAAAGATTTCACACTTGGGCTGGAGCGTTTGTCTGCTAAATTAAGTGCCAAATGAGATACATCATTCACCTCATTGCGCTTGTCTCCTCATTGAGTTATGGACAAAATTCCGACTCGACATTTCTGCGAAGCATCTACGATCAAGCATTGAGCAATGGCAGTGCCTATGAAGATTTACGCAGTCTCTGCAAGGACGTTGGACCTCGCCTGTCGGGTTCTTCGGAAGCAGAAATGGCAGTTCAATGGAGCAAATTACGCATGGAATCGTATGGTTTTGATCACGTTTATCTTCAAGAGATCAAAGTTCCTCATTGGGAACGGGGAAACAAAGAAAGTGCTTGGATCAAACTTGCGAATGGGGAGTTCATCAAAGTCAATATTTTAGCACTTGGGGGTTCCATTGGGACGAATGGCAGCTTAGAAGGAGACGTTATCGAGTTCTGTCATATGGACGAACTTAAAAAGGCGAAACGCACGAAAGTCGAAGGCAAGATTGTCTTTCTCAATCAAGCCATGGATGAGCAACAAATCAGCACCTTCAAAGCCTACGGCGGATGTTATGCCATTCGTGGGAATGGAGCTGTGGAAGCAGCGAAACTAGGCGCTATAGCTGTTGTTATTCGTTCTCTGGCGATGCCTGTTGACGACCATCCACACACAGGTTCAATGCATTACGAGGACAGCATTCCACGTATTCCTGCTGCGGCTTTATCTACATCTGATGCTGAACTTCTTTCTTCAAGCCTGAAAAAAGGAAAATGTCGCTTCGTATTGGAGATGGACTGTCGAAATTTTCCAGATGCTGTTTCATACAACGTGATTGCAGAGCTCGAGGGAGAACATCCCAACGAAATCATCACCTTTGGTGGACACCTCGATTCATGGGATACCGGCGAAGGTGCGCATGACGATGGTGCCGGTGTAATTCATTGCCTTGAAGCACTGCGGATCTTAAAAGTCCTTGGGTACAAGCCAAAACACACTTTACGCCTAGTCTTTTTCATGAATGAAGAAAACGGCAACATGGGAGGAAAGACCTATGCCCAATGGACGAAAGACCGCGGTGAGCAACAAATAGCAGCTCTTGAGAGCGACCGTGGCGGATTTTCACCTCGAGGTTTCGACTGTGATGGGGATGAAAAATACCTGACGATGATGCGTAGTTTTCAAGCACTTTTTACGCCCTATGATTTACATGCCTTCAATAAAGGATACGGTGGTGTTGATATTGGACCGCTAAAAACGACTTTCAAAAATATTCCGCTTTTTGGTTTCGTTCCAGACTCTCAGCGTTACTTTGATTTCCACCATGCGCCGAGCGATGTGTTTGAAAATGTGAACAAACGCGAACTTGAATTGGGTTGTGCCGCCATCGCTGCAATGATTTACTTGTTGGATAAAAATTTATAATCCACGCAAAATGAACAATGCGTGTTAATAAATTGAAAAGTCACTGTCCCTACCCTGCTCAATTTTGGATACCTTTGCATCAAATTATCGGTATTCCGAGCAATTACAACGACATATGGTTCAGGACATCTTTGAAAAAATCAAAAACAATCGCGGCCCAATTGGGATGCACGCTAAAGAATCACACGGGTATTTTACCTTTCCAAAATTAGAAGGAGATATCGGCCCACACATGATTTTCCGTGGTAAGACACGTTTAAATTGGAGTTTAAATAACTACCTAGGATTGGCAAATCATCCCGAGGTACGTAAGGCCGATGCTGATTCCGCTGCTCAATTTGGTTTTGCAGCTCCAATGGGGGCACGTATGATGAGTGGGAATACGAACTATCACGAGCAATTAGAGGCAGAATTGTCTGCGTTCGTTGAAAAGGAAGATACGATCTTGTGTAATTTCGGTTATCAGGCAATCCTTTCAGCCATCGATTGTTTGGTAGACCGTCGCGATGTAATCGTTTATGACGCTGAATCACATGCATGTATCCTTGATGGAGTTCGCCTCCACATGGGGAAACGCTATGTGTTCAAGCACAATGATATTGAAGATTGTGAAAAGCAATTGGAGCGCGCTACAAAACTTGCGGACGAGCAAGGTGGTGGTGTTTTGGTCATTACTGAAGGTGTTTTCGGCATGCGCGGTGATCAAGGGAACATTAAAGATATTGTTGCTTTAAAGAAAAAATTTAGCTTCCGACTGCTTGTTGACGATGCCCATGGTATCGGTACTTTGGGTGCAAAAGGTGGAGGTACTGGACAAGAACAAGGGTGCCAAGATGGTATCGATGTGTACTTTGGTACTTTTGCTAAATCCTTTGCACTCATTGGTGGATTTATTTCAAGTGACGAACAAGTGGTTGAATACCTACGGTACAACATGCGTTCACAAATTTTTGCGAAAGCATTGCCTCTTCCACTTGTGGTTGGTGCATTGAAGCGCTTGGAATTGATGCGCACACAGCCCGAATTGAAAGATAAATTGTGGGAAATTACCAATGCACTTCAAACAGGATTGAAGGACGCTGGATTTGAAATCGGACCAACAAATTCTTGTGTGACACCAGTATACATGAACGGTTCTATTCCAGAATCAACGAATCTGATCTTTGACTTGCGTGAAAATTACAATGTTTTCTGTTCCATGGTGGTGTACCCCGTTGTCCCGAAAGGAATGATTATTCTTCGTTTAATTCCAACTGCAGTGCATACTTTGGACGATGTTAATTATACCATTGAATGTTTCTCCAAGATTGTTGGAAAATTGAAAGCTGGCGAATACATGTCAGATAAGATTGCTTCTGTATAATCCACATAAAAAGAATCTGAAAGCCGGCCAAAGCCGGCTTTTTTTTGACTAAAACAGTACCCGTTGAAAAGTACGAACGAATATATTGACCACCTCATTTCCTGTATTCACTTAGAGGAGAAAGCACAAAAAGAGCAGTTCGATGCCTTAGGGAGCACTAGTTTAAAAGAATTGCGTCATGCGGGCTTGGCGCTTCATCCGTTGCGCATTAAACGTCGATCCTACGGATTTGCAGACTATCCAGAATTTAATTTTTTCTTGCCCTTTCCCAACGATTCCAGCAACTTTAGGGATGGTGCTCAAATCGAAGTGTTTTTTCCGGGTGAAGAGTCGATCAAAGCGATTCTACTTGGATTTGATGGGCGTTCTGGTGATGTTCGTCTATTGACCAATGATTTTCCCGATTGGATTGACGATGGGGCGGCCTTGCGTTTGGCACCTGATGCACATACGACAGAGGTGATGCTTCGTGCAATGGAAAAAGTACGACAGACACCCACTTTAAATGCAATATTCACAAGCATTCATAGCCCTTCATCAGAAAAGAATTCCCAGAAAAGTGGAAGCACTGATTTTAGTTGGTTCAATTCTCGACTCAATAAAAGTCAACAAGAAGCCGTAAGTAGTGTCTTTGATGACACTGGCTTATTGATTGTCCATGGTCCTCCAGGAACGGGTAAAACAACAACCTTAGTTGAGGTCGTTCAACAACTCGTTGCCGAGGGGAAACGCGTGCTTGTCTGCGCACCAGGGAATGCGGCTGTTGATCATTTCGCCAAGAATTTATTGGGTAAAGTAAAACGCATGGTGCGCATTGGAAACAATGCCCGTATTGACGAGTCCTTATTTCCTTATACCATCGAAGGCATACTAAAAGACAGTAATGAGGCCAAAGAGATCAAGAAAATGAAGATTCGTGCAGAGGAGTTGCGAAAAATGGCCCATCAGTACAAACGTCATTTTGGCAAAGATGAGCGTGATCAGCGAAAATTACTGATGAATGCAGTTCGTGAAATACGTGCCTACATCCGAAAAAGTCGCGATCACGAAGAACGAAAAGCCATTGAAAATGCACAAGTTATATTGGGAACACCCGTTGGAATCTGGGATGCACTTGTACCTGACCTTAGCATGGATGTCGTGATCATAGACGAAGCTGGACAATGTCTTGAACCACTTGCATGGGCTGTGTTGCCGAAAGCAGAAAAACGAATATTAGCGGGAGATCATTTGCAATTGCCACCCACGGTTCTCTCCCAAGAAGCTCAGAAAAAAGGATTCAATCGCTCCATTTTAGAGGCCGCTTTTTCTTCTGTCCCATCCGTTTTTTTATTGGACACACAATACCGCATGCGCAAGTCTATAGCTGGATTTTCATCAAAACACTTCTACGAAAATAAGTTGGTGACACCCAATTCACTTGATAACATTGGTGATCATTTTCTTTTTTACGACACGGCTGGTGCTGGATTGACTGAAGAAACCTCTGAAGAGCGTCCGGGGTATGCCAATTCCGGCGAGATGAACTTGGTACTTCAACTCATTGAAAAATTGGAACTAGATAAAAGCCAGACAGCATTTATTTCGCCTTATTCGAGTCAAATCGCCTTGGCCAAAGAAACATTACCCAGTGAAATTCGCTGCAGTACCATTGATAGTTTTCAAGGACAGGAGATGCATACCATCATCATTTCTCTTGTGCGTTCCAATGAAAAAGGTCAAGTGGGATTTTTATCTGATCACCGTCGAATCAATGTAGCGATGACACGAGCCAAAGAACGACTTATTATGATTGGAGACAGCTCCACCCTTTGTTCTGATTCCTTTTTCTCATCGCTTATCGAATACAGCGAGTCGATTGAAGCGTATCACAGCTGTTTTGAACTCATGTATTAAATGATTCTAGAATATAAAGATTCTAAGACATCAAGATGTCAAGATTTTAAGACTTGATCGCTTTCTACTCTGATTTTCTGGAGTACGATAGCAGACTTGAAGCCACATTATGATGAAGGACATTTGATTTTAACTCATCAGTTAGAATCCTGTAAGCTTTAGCATAGAAGAATGAGCCAACTCGTAATTCGTAATCATTGTTGTCCGACTAAATCCACCTTTATATTTTATCAAAATTGCACAGTGTACTTTTGGTCATTTTGAATTATGTTCAGGTTTTGTTCGCTCACCTCCGCTGCGGAAAAGCCGCTGGGGCGGAATATCAAAAGCGAATTTTATTGATCTTCTCTGGTATTGACACCTTCTTTATAGCCTAGGAAGCATGTATAAACCACCCCTTGCCCCTCCACGAGGGGATTTTTATTTTCTTCTTGCTGAGTGTCAGCTCACCTAACATTCATAATTCTTGGCTTCGAGACTGCTTTCGCACCTCACTTGTCCGCTGCGGTGGAGCCACCAAACTCGTAACTCGTAACTCGTAATTCGTAACTCGTAATTCGTGGCTTCGAGACTGCTTTCGCACCTCACGTGTCCGCTGCGGTGGAGCCACCAAACTCGTAATTCGTAACTCGTAACTCGTAATTAATAACTCGTAACTTTATAAAGTCCCTTTAACCGTATCCCAATTTGGGAATAAACTTACCATTTTGACAATATAAGCATATTATTAAATTATTAAAATACTGATTTATAGCCGTTTATTGTTTTGGCACAAGCTTTTCTTTAGTGATGGAAACAAATGCTATGGAAAAGTCAGCCCTCCGTATTATCGTCTTGGATGATGACCCATTTTTGGGGAAATTGGTTCACAGTTTTCTTCAAAAAACCGGTTTTACAAATTCAATTTTGGTTGATGATGAATCAGAGTGCATTCGCTTGGCTGAAAGCCATTATAATCTTGTGATTTTAGACTATGATCTCAAAACGCTAAAAGGACTCGAGGTAATGTCTCAAATTCAAGCGAATAAGTCGAATTCTTCTTTTATCTTTTTCAGTGGTCAACAAAGTCCGTACGTCCGCTCTCAAATCTTTGCTGCCGGTGCCTTGACTTACATTCAAAAAGATGGCAGCAATTCATTCATAGAACTTGGGCAAGCATTGTCTGAGTACGTTACAAATTGGTGCGAAAAAGACCATTGTGTTCCAGTTGATTTATCTGACTTCCGTTCAAGATTGAATCGGGCGTAGTCCACTTACTTGATGGGCAAAAGAGTCAATTTCATCCGCTGTATTGAAGGCATGCATACTGACGCGAATTCCTTCACATTCGACAGGAACGGTCGGGTGAAAAATAGGCTTCGCCGCAAACTTGGCCGAATTTAATAAGGAAGAAATCAGACGTAGCTCCTTCCTGTTTTCCGTACCAAGCATCAGAATGGGAGAATTCCCATCCCTTTCTATACCTAACTTCTCATTGAGCAATTGACAATTCTTATGAAGGTTCATGCGTCTGGTTTCGAGATCAGCATCTCGTAGAATCTCCATTATGCGCATATACTGTTCTGGAGGAAGCGCAGTTGTGTAAATGAACGAATGAGCAAAATTAATCAAGTAGTCACGAGTATTCTCGCTAGATAAAATACAGGCACCGTGTGCGCCAAACGCTTTTCCGAAGGTTACAAGACGCGCAAAAACCATCTCCTCTACACCCAATTCAACAGCTAGTCCTGAACCATTCTCTCCAAGTACCCCTGCAGAATGCGCTTCGTCTAAATAAATGTATGCACCGTATTCTTTTGCAAGTCGAACAATTTCGAGTAAAGGCGCTTGGTCTCCCGACATTGAATAAATCCCTTCAACGGCAATATATAGAGTGCCTGTTGCTCGAGAAAGCTTTAGCCGAAGATCTTCAAGGTCATTGTGTTTGAATGAAAATGCAGAGGCAAAGGACAAACGAATGCCATCGCGAATACTGGCATGCACATAAGCGTCATACACCACCGTATCTCCTTTCTGAGGTACCGAACTGAAAAAGCCAAGGTTTGCATCGTACCCCGAATTAAAGATCAATGCAGCGTTAGAAACGAATCGATTTGCCAAGAACCGTTCACATTCCTCTGCAATAGAAGAATTCCCCGAAATCAATCGAGAACCAGTACTCGAAAATTGAAGATCACACACTGATGTAGCTCGTGAAGCATAGCCGAGATAATCGTTCGAAAAGAAATCAACCATTCCCGTATAAAAAGAAAGGGAACGCAAAGTCCCCTCATTTTCTCTTTTCGTTAATCTATCGATCAGTTTTTTATCCATCGATTGAAGGATTAGGAAACTGTGATTTTTCGCGGCTCAAAGCCATTTTTTAGTGCTTCTTGTCGTGCGTTTTTCAATTCATCTTCTCGCTCTAGCTCACGTTTCTTGCGCTCCTCAATCAATGGGTCAGGCATTGAAACGGGTTTCTCACTCCCTGCAAATGCTTCTTTAGGGATTAAACCGAGGATGTTGAACATTTCTTTGTCCTCATTAAAATCTGGGTTTGGCGTTGTCAGCAATTTATCCCCCGCGAAGATTGATCCCGCTCCTGCCATAAAACACATGCCTTGAGCTTCCATGCTCATTTTCGTTCTACCTGCGGACAAACGGACAACAGACTCAGGAAAAGCAATGCGTGTTGTTGCAACCATACGAATCATCTCCCACTGTTCAATTGGCTTTTGATCTTCCAGAGGCGTGCCTTCAACAGCCACAAGCGCATTGATCGGAATCGATTCTGGTGGAGTCTCCATTTGCATGTACGACCACAACAATCCCACGCGATCTTCAATCGCCTCACCCATTCCAATGATACCGCCTGAACACACAGAAATACCTGCTTTACGTGCGTTGTCGATTGTATTTAGTCGATCTTCATATTCTCGAGTTGAAATCACATCCCCATAAAATTCACGCGATGAGTCCAAGTTGTGATTGTAGGCGAATAAGCCCGCATTTTTTAATCGCTGCGCTTGATGTTCATTCAGCATACCCAAGGTACAACACACCTCCATGTCGAGGTCGTTTACTGCTTGCACCATCTCAACAACAGAATCGAAATCCTTGTTGTCGCGCACTTCCCGCCAAGCTGCTCCCATGCACAATCGAGAAGATCCATTGGCTTTTGCATTTTTAGCTTGTTCAATGACTGTATCCACCGACATCAACTTATGCGCTTCCACATCCGTATGGTAACGTGCAGCCTGTGGACAGTATCCACAATCTTCGGGACATCCGCCAGTTTTAATGCTCAATAGGGATGACATTTGTACTTCACGAGGATCATGAAATTGACGGTGTACGGTTGCCGCTTCAAACACCAGTTCGAGCAAGGGCTTGTTGTAAAGTTCCAGAAGTGCTTCTGGGCTGTTGTAATTTGGGTTTATTTTCATTGCAGAAATTGTTGTGCAAAAATAGAAAAAGTGATTATTTCATGATCAAGCAACTCGCATAAGCTTTTACCGCTTTGCGTTCACCGAAAGAATCCACTTTTTCGTGAGTTGTTGCCTTTATGGATACATCATCCACATCAACTTTCAATATGGAAGCAATAATGGCTTGCATTTCAGGAATATGTGGATTTAACTTCGGTTTTTCAAGGATCACTGTGCAATCGAGATTTCCAATAGAATATCCCTTTTCGCGCAGCAGAACATATACTCGTTCGAGAAGGATTTTAGAATCGATTCCTTTGTATTGAGGATCCGTATCTGAAAAATGAAAACCGATATCTCTGAGGTTCGCTGCTCCGAGCAGGGCATCACAAATGGCGTGAAGCAATACATCCGCATCGGAGTGGCCTACAGCACCTAGATCTGAATCAATCTTCTTGCCACCAATGAACAATTCCCTTTCCGAAGAAAGTTGATGTACATCTACCCCGAAGCCAATACGAATGCGCATGATTTATTCAGGATTGCTGTCGCCGCTTGTGTTTTTCGCTTTACTTCCCAGGTACAAACGAAGCGTGAATCGCAAGGTATTTGCCAAAGGGCTTTGACGCTTCACAGCTGCCAAATAAGAGATGTCAATTCCAAACATGTTGTAACGGAAACCTATGCCCGCATTGAAATACTGGCGATTCCCTTTGTTTTTATTTTCATAAAAATACCCAGCACGAATGGCAAGTACATTATTGTACCAATATTCCGTACCGAAGGCAATATTTATTTCGGACAGTTCCTCTTTAAAACGGCTTCCTTTTGCTACTTGATATGTACCATCTGCATTTTGAATGTAGTTTCCTGCATCATCCTTCAACAAGGTCCCTGGTGCGTCGTAGAATGACTGAACCAATCCTCCGATCACACCGACGTCATTGTTTTTACCCGCCAGCATCGTGTATTCACTTGCTTGAGTAACACCATCACCATTCAAATCCACATAGTCATAGTATGCCGGTGTTGGAACAACCAATTTTTGAAGATCTAAGGCAAATACGATGTTGTTGTATTTATCCAACTCCATTTTATAGGAGTTTCCAATTTTCAAGTTCATCGGCAAGAAATCGCGTGTTCCATTCAATGCCGAGTAAGCGATTTTATTTCCGACGTTATTCAATGTAACTGCAAATGTGTAAGCCGCATCTCTGCCACCAACCCTTAGTTCATCGTCGTAGTAAGTAAAAGATAAGTCCGTTGCGCCCGCTACACCAGCTTTCGTGTTTACTCCAGCTACAGTAAGACCACCCGTTAAATTTGAATAGACAAATTTTCCGTTGATTCCAATACTTGTCTTTTTCCCCAATCGGAAGGCGTACCCACCAGTAAGTTCAAATTCAGCAGGTTTGTCATTACGGATCACATTTCCTGATGCATCTGTAAATGTGATTTCACCCAGGCTGAAGTAGCGCAAGGCACCACCAATCGTATGGCGGTCATTTAATTTATAGTAACCAGAGAGGTAAGACAAGTGAATATCATTCGTCAATTGACGTAACCAAGGTGTATAAGACAGAGACAGTTCAGACTTTTCCTTCGCGAAGGTAAGCATGGAGGTGTTCCAGTACAATGAATTGGCATTCGCACTCAATGCTGTTCCAGCATCACCCATACCCCCTGCTCGAGAATCTGGAGTAATCGCCATAAATGGCACCGCTGTAGTGATGGTATTCAATTGAAGATCATTTGTTGTTGTGCCTCCTGATGGCTGAGCCAATGCAGAGAGTGAAATGAATCCAAAAATGGCAGACGCCAAGTGCTTTTTATTCATGTTATTTTTTGTTTGACTTACAAATATACTTAAAATCATGGGCAAAATCCCCTTATTTCAAAAGAACCAATTTTTCCGTTTTATCAGCTACAGTGCCATCAGTCGTTCTCACCTTCATGGTGTAAATGTAAACACCCTTTGCGAGTTGGTCACCAAAATCATCACGTCCATCCCATGGTATACCCTGAGATCTAAATCCTTCTGTTTTTACCATTTGATTTATGGTTCGGACCAATTTCCCTGAAACAGTCATAATTTGAATTTGCACATCCAGCTCAGAACAGACCTGATTGTGTTCAAAATAAAACTCTGTATGGGTTGTGAATGGATTTGGATAATTCAGCACATGATTTAGTGCAACCGTTTGATCCGGCTGAACATAAAACTCTATAGCTGATTGGGATAAATTGTTATTTACATCCCAAACTTTCAAGGTTAGTGTATGCTTTCCGGTGCTCAATTCAGCCAAATTAAAACTCACCTTACCCGACTGGTAAGAATCAAGATTTGCTGTATAGTAGTCATTCAATACAATTGGATTTTCTAAGTTACCGTCTATGATGGCCACCAAATCGTGTCCAATCCCATTTCCTACGGTATTGATTCCATTCTCATCGAAAAGGTTGGCCATCAAAACTGGAGTTTGGTCGGTTGTTCCTCCGTTCACAAAAGTTTCTTCATTCAAAAAGAGGTCTATATCGGGGCCTTGATCGTCGGAAATTCCATTCGGATCGATACCCCCCACGACAACACGAGTATCGAAACCGCCAGCATCGACAGTTGTGCTATTTGCGTAGTAACTTATTTTCCCAGCACCAAATGAATAATTGATATCCTTGGGCACGATAAATGAAAAGGTAAATTGTCCATCGGTCACCGTTGCCTTCCCTTTGTACAAGGCATTGCGCTGCACTTCAAAGGTCAAAATAGGAGAATCTGGATCTTGACCTAGGGTTTGCATCTCCTTGATTTTATCATAAATAGACGGTGACAAAACCCCATCAAATCCGGTTAGTATGTTTCCGTTAAAATCTTCCAAGTGACCTTTTATGGTTACTTTACTCAAGGCCCTTAATGTATCCATTGCCAAGTCAGGAGAAAAACCATTCACACTATCGGTGACCACTTTCATGTGAGGAAGAGCGATGCTCAAAGCAGGATCTCCAATAAGTATAAAGCTTCGTTTGTTGTCGTTTTGAACGGCCGCATTTTTTGTAAGACGCATGATTTCTCCTAAAGCCTTTGGTAGGCTATCCGCATCACGCTCAAATACGTTGTTAAAGAATGCGTCACCAGTACTTGAATTCACACCAAAAAACACTGATCTAGTGGTTGTCATCAAGGCAATGGAACCTCCATAAGGATTTAAAGACACCCACTCACCCGCTGAAACGCGTCCGGGATCATCGAACCGAGTGAACTCACAAGTGGCTGATACAAAGACATTCATTCGATTGATGTTTTTCCAATCTTGAATTTGCGGGATGTTCACCACACGCTCTTGCGCCAATCCAGTTTCACCGCCGTGACCAACATAATTGACAATCAAGGCACCACGCTCAACACGCTTCGTAATTCCATTGTATACATCTGGGTAACGCTGGCCACCTGCACTTGTCTCTTGAGGATAGGCATCGAGGTAAAGTTTATCACAATTCATCTCATTGTGATGAGTCTTCACATATTCGTATTGAGGTTCACAATCGTACTTTACAAAATAACCGTCCTCCTCATCATCAGCAATTTGAACGTAATTTTGACGCCAATCACCGTAAGTTGATGTTTCACCTGCTACAGAGCAACTTGAATTCTCACTGTAGATTGACGAACCATTTTTGAGATAGTGCTCAATTTTATCCACCTGTTGCTTGGCCATTTGTTCGTCAGAAATCAACAATCGACCAACACCAATGTCCATCATATCGACCGCTGTAATGGCATCATTGTCACTCAGTAAACCGAAATAATCGTCGGTTACAAGAGAAGCAGAATGATTTTCACCATTTGGAAATTGATAGGTGATGACATAATTATTATTGTTCTCCACACGGTTTTTCGGGTCGTAGGTGCCGTCCCCAAAGAGTAGAAGGTATTTTGGTCGTGTTGTCGGATCAATGGCCCCACGGTCATAGAACATTTTGGCAAACATCCGAATCGCCGTTGGATCTGGCATTCCAGAACTGAATTCATTGTACACTTGATCAGTGGTCACCACATGCACAGACATTCCTGTTGCTCGGTGCAGGTCAGCCAATCGATCGGCCTGATTTAAAAACAAAGCATTGCTCACAATCAAATATTCTGCTTGCGGCAGGGCATGTAAATTTTGAGCTATGACTGGGCTTACAAATTGTGGAATTAAAAATGTGGAATTGTTCGAAGCAACAAATTCGCGCAATGAATCCGTGTGTGCCGCGAAGGTATAAACTGATCCTGAAAGTGAGCCAATGATTTTCTTTGGTTCATGACGATTTGTAATATCCCAAATAAAACCTTGTGAGGGAAAATTGTTTATGGAAAATTCAGCAACATTTCCTGCATTCACAGAAGCCAAATCCCTAAAATTTAGTTGACTTCCCGTAAAGCTTAAGGATCGGCGGCAATTGAGTAAAATGCGGTCGAGATAGACCTGCATACTCGGGGAATTTTGTGTGATCGAAATTTTAAAAGGTATCGTTGCTGGAGGGCTGCTCAAGGTCATATTGCTGCTCGACTGCACGAAATCTTCCGACGTAGAGGGAAGAGACGATTGAGCAAGGACAGCCCCATTCACCGAATATTTCTGCAATGAACCAACAGAAACACGTGCATCCGTAGCGACCGCTGTTCTAATTTTGGCTGGGAAGGAAGAAACAATTCCAGGAACCGAAAACGTAAAGGTGCGCTCAAGTTCAACATCAAACAATTCACCATACCACCGTTGTCCACCCTTCACCAAGTTTACAAGGTCCTCCTCATGCAAGTCGTAATGTGAATAGGAGTTAACGTTGACATTACTGGGGGTTCCGTCAGGAGTTTCCGCCAGAATGCGCAATGCGGGTTCGCTTGAATTTATATTGATATAATAGAATGAACTCTCTGTGTAAAGATTTCTATTTTGTTCAAATTCAGCCGTTCCATTGGCATACCATCGATGTGGACCCCAACCGTAAAAGAGAAGATAATCTCCGGCATCAAAGGACCCATCGCTTTCACCCGAAACGTAAATGGCATTCTTTGCCAAATCATCGGTGCGCGGCGCAGAATTCAATTCAGGCAATCGACCATCACCGTTTCCGTAAATATGTATGTGCTGAGGGTTCAGTCCCGCTGTTTGAATTCCACACGACTGAAGAAATGCTTGATCGATTTTAAAGATGCCGTCTTGGGCTACCTTAATTTTATACCATTCTCCTGTACCTTGACGCAAAACAGAATTGGTTGCAAAAGATTTTTCAATTGTAGCTATGGCCATTGGTTGGATTTCAATGTTCACTTTAGAAATTCGTTTGACCACACCATTTCGCCGAACATAAGGATTTAATGACAAAACTAAGAACTGTTCATTTCTAGCACTTGTCACTTTGAGTTGGTAGGAGACCGTATCAGGAATGAGGCTATGAACAGCATTTAAATAGTTCATGTCTTCATTCGGTGCAAGATCTTCTTCGATAACATTCAATAAAAGTTTTGCATTTGCATATTTTACACGCTTCATGTGCGTAAACGAGACACATCCACGCTCATTCTTCTGTCCTAAAATTTGAGGTTCGTTAAATTGAATACCATCGATCTCTACAGGAGACGCTGTTTGCCAATCAATTGTTAAATCAATACTTTCCTGTGCAAAAAATGACGTAGTTTGAACGAATGCCATACACCCAAAGATTAGAGCGGTGGGGTATGAAAATATAAAATTTAACATTCTAAACATTGACCAAAGGTATCATTTCGAGAGACAAAAAAACGCACCTTTTGTTCAATTATTTTAAGCGAATTAAAATATTTGTAACCTTCAAATTAAAATTAGCGTTATCTTTGGTCAGATTTCGCCGAAAATTAACCTACAATAATGAAAGGACTTAAACGAGCGTTTACCACTGTTGCGTTGTGCATGATTGGGATTAATTCCAATGCGCAAGACCCTACGTTTACTCAGTTTTACGCCAATCCCTTATATTTGAATCCTGCCCTAGCAGGTTCGCATGGATGTTCACGTTTTGCGTCGAACTACCGAAATGAGTGGCCCAAATTAACAGGCAATTACACGACGTATAGCGCGTCTTGGGACAGCTATTTTAAAAATATTTCTGGAGGAATTGGGATTTTAGCTACGCACGATCAACAAGGTCAGGGCACAATTAACACTTCCATGTTAGGGTTGATTTATTCGTATCACTTGCAATTGGGCCGCAAGTGGAAGCTTCAGTTTGGCGCACGTGCGTCATGGTATCAAAAGTATTTAGATTGGGACAAATTAACCTTTGGAGATATGATTGATCCACGTAGAGGATTTATTTATTCCACAGGTGATGTTCCAAGGGGAGGTTCACGTGGATTTTTTGATGCCTCAGCTGGTGCAGTGCTTTTCAATAAGCATTTCTTTGCTGGAGTTGCCGTACACCACTTGAATCGTCCGAATGAATCTATGATTGTTGGTGATTCGAAAATGCCGATTCGTGTAACAGGTCACATGGGTGCTGAAATTCAATTGGGAAGAAAATCCAAATATTCAAACGGAACTTCCATTATGCCGAATGTCATCTATCAATACCAAAACGGTTTCATGGAATTGAGTGTTGGTACGTATGTGAAATATGGCCCCCTAAATATTGGAGTGTGGTATAGAAATAGAGATGCATTTATTTTAACTGCGGGAATAAACACAGGTAAATTTAAATTGGGTTATAGTTATGATGTAACTGTATCTAAGTTAAACAATGGTGTATCCGGTGGTTCACATGAAATTTCACTAGGAATAAATTTAAATTGTAAACAACGTCCAACTACATTTAAATTGGTGTCTTGTCCGTCGTTTTAACATAAGAATGTAACTTTTTTCGTGCCGTACGTTTAAGGCCAATACAATTTGCAAGTAAAATGAAAAATCAAATCAACATGAAATTGCTGAAATTTTCGTTTGTAGTGCTCTCAGGAATTATTCTAGCTTCTTGTCAGCGCGAGTCTTCTTCAACCACGGGTTGGGAATACAACAATCCCAAAGTAGGAGGATTCCAAAAGGTTCCTTTTATTGATCAAGAAACTGGTCCAGGGCTTTTGCTCGTTGAGGGTGGAACATTTACAATGGGCCGCACTGAAAACGACGTGATGTACGATTGGAACAATCGGGCTGCTCGCGTAACCGTTTCTTCTTTCTACATGGACCAAACTGAAGTAACAAACTTCCAATGGTTGGAGTATTTGTACTGGATTTCTCGTGCATATGAATCCTACCCTATGGTGTATAAAAACGCGCTTCCCGACACCTTGTGTTGGAGATCGCCTTTGGCTTTCAATGAAAAGTACGTGGATTATTACTTACGTCACCCAGCATACCGCGACTATCCTGTTGTTGGAATCTCTTGGTTGCAAGCCAACGATTTCTGTAAATGGAGAACTGATCGTGTGAATGAGTATATTCTTGTCCGTGAAGGAATCCTTGATTGGAATGTAGAACAAAAAGATGATGCAACATTCAACACAGACGCATATTTTGCTGGTCAATACAATGAAGGCGTTGCGAGAAATGTTGAGGACTTAGACCCATCTAACATTGAAGGTAAGAAATTAGGCAATCGTATATTGCGAATGGAAGATGGTATTCTACTTCCTCGTTACCGACTACCAACAGAAGCTGAATGGGAATTTGCTGCCTCTGGTCTTATCGGAAACTTACAAGAAGGTGAAGAAAACATCACAGACAGAAGAGTTTATCCATGGACAGGTCACTGGGTGCGTAACGACGACGAACAGTTTCAAGGAGATATTCGTGCAAACTTCGTGCGCGGTCGTGGTGACTACATGGGTGTTGCGGGTAGCTTGAATGATGGTGCTGACGTAACTGCTCCTGTTGAATCTTACTGGCCAAATGACTACGGTCTTTACAACATGGCTGGAAACGTATCTGAATGGGTTATGGACGTCTATCGCCCACTTTCCTCAGAAGATTTCGATGAGTTCCGTCCGTTCCGAGGAAACGTATTCAAAACAAAATTATTGAACAACGAAGGCTCAATTGAAATTAAAAACGAACAAGTTCAATACGACGTTCATGGAATGAAAGAATATGTCAATGAATTTGAACGTATCCGTTTCCAAAGAATTTCAGCTGAGAAACACGATCCAAAAGACACAAGTATCTCTGTTGGATTGGCGGCAAACATTTCATCTCGTAACCCTACACGCCGCGGATACGCGCCAGATCCTTTCTACATGTCAAGTGGAAAGAAGAAAGATACTGTTGAATTGACATTATTGGCTTCGATTAATAATGTGATTGATAGAGCAATTGAGTTGAAAAACTTAAAGTACGACAATGAAGCTTCGGCATTGATTCAAGAAGAAATTTTCGAAGGAATTTTCGCTGATGCCATTCGTGGTGAAGATGTAGGTGCAGAATATGCATTCGAAATCATTTCCATGTTGCGCGATGGTTTCAACGATTACATCATCGATACTCCAGGTAAATTAAAATACCGCAACGTTACTGAAGAAGAAAACATTGGTAGATTAAATTACCGTAAAGATGACTACAGCGATTACCTCGATGGCGATGTTGAAAATTCAGTGTACTTCAATAGCGATGACTACAAAAACGGAGTTAATCAAGCCCAAAGAGATCCAAATTTGGCGATGTATCAAAATGAACACGAACAATTTGGATTGGACGGCACGCCTTTGAAACCAGAAGGACGTCCATCTTGGCCAACAACTTTGATCTCTGATAAGTCTCGCGTGTACAAAGGTGGTTCATGGAGAGATAGAGCTTACTGGTTGGCTACTGGAAATCGTCGATTCTTAGATGAAGATAAATCAACATGCACCATCGGATTCAGGTGTGCAATGGATCGCATCGGAAGTCCAACGGGAATGAATTACGACAGTAAAAAGAAGAAAAAAGGATAATTTCAATACGAAAAGCCCGTTGAAAAGCGGGCTTTTTTTATGTCTCATTATTTATGGAAAATTTATTCGATTTATTTGAACAAACATCGGGTGTATCTATTGACACACGAAAAATTAAATTGAACTGTCTGTTCATTTGCCTTAAAGGAGAGAACTTCGACGGGAATCAGTTTGCAGAAGAGGCTTTACTTAAAGGTGCTAAATATGTGATTTCTGACGATCAAGCAAATTCTGATAAAGAAAATATTTATACCGTTGAAGATTCCCTCATCTTCCTTCAGCAATTGGCACGACATCACCGTCGAAAGATGAGGGCTAAAGTGATTGGAATTACGGGGAGCAACGGAAAGACCAGCAGTAAAGAACTTATTAATTGTGTTCTTTCACAAGGATTTGACGTTCTCGCCACAGAGGGCAACTTGAACAACCACATCGGCGTACCACTTACCCTACTCCGTTTGAAGCAGCACCATCAGATCGCGATCATCGAAATGGGCGCAAATAAGTTCAAAGACATCGAAGAATTGTGTGCGATTGCAGAACCAAATTATGGAATCATCACAAACATCGGAAAGGCGCACCTGGAAGGATTCATAAATTTCGAAGGTGTCTTGAAAACGAAAACCGAACTCTATCATGCCGTTTCATCTGTTGGAGGTACCATCGTGTTCAATGACGATGATGTGGTATTGAAAAATCACTTGCCACAAAATGTAACACTTTACTCCTACGGAGCAAACGATTCAGCAACGATTCAAGGCGATTTAATCGGAATGAATCCTTATGTTCAATTTTCTTGGAAATCTGGAGATTACTCGAGTGGCACCGTAAGTACCCACATAATCGGAACTTACAATTTTTACAATTTCCTCTCAGCAATCGCATTCGGAAAAATCTTTGGATTGACTGAAGAAAGAATCAATGCTGCAATTAGTTCTTATATCCCAGAGAACAATCGCTCTCAGGTTATGAAAACAGCAAAGAACACCCTTATTCTTGATTGCTACAATGCCAATCCCACAAGCATGAAGTCAGCATTGGAAAGTTTCGCCTTAATTGACTCACCAAACAAGTTCTTTATCATTGGCGATATGCTTGAGTTAGGTGCAGAAAGTTTGCATGAACATCAAATGATTCTTGAGCTTGCTGCTCAATTAAATCTCAAAGGCATCACTGTTGGACCTATATTCAAATCACTCACCTCATCCATTCTGACAAATCAGTTCCATCTGACCAGTGAAGCAATTGAATTCATGAACCAGCACCCTACATATGATTCAATGATACTACTCAAAGGTTCACGCGGAATTGGTTTGGAGAAGTTGGAAAATTCATTGTAAAAGAAAAGGGAGACAATCGCCTCCCTTCCACTATTTTGATATTTCTAATTAAGCATCCAACACTGCGCGAGAAATAACAATTTTCTGCACTTCGGATGTTCCTTCGTAAATCTGAGTAATCTTCGCGTCACGCATCAAACGTTCCACATGGTATTCTTTCACATAACCATATCCACCGTGGATTTGAACAGCTTCAGTTGTTTGTTCCATCGCAACTTTTGAAGCATACAATTTCGCCATTGCACTTGAGGTTCCATAATCTCTACCCGCATCCTTATCCGCAGCTGAACGATACACCAACAAACGAGCAGCTTCAATCTCTGTAGCCATGTCCGCAATTTTAAATGCAATCGCTTGGTGCTTATAGATTTCTTTTCCGAATGCTTTTCGTTGTTTCGAGTATTCCACAGACAATTCCAGTCCACCGGCAGCAATTCCAAGTGCTTGGGCAGCAATACCAATTCGGCCTCCTGCAAGCACCTTCATCGCGAATTTAAATCCGAATCCATCTTCACCAATGCGGTTTTCCTTTGGCACTTTTACGTCGTTGAATAACAAGGTATGTGTATCACTTCCGCGAATCCCCATTTTATCTTCTTTCGCTCCAACGATAAATCCTTCCATCCCACGCTCGATGATAAACGCATTGATTCCACGGTGTCCAGCTTCGACATTTGTTTGCGCAATCACCAAATAAACAGAAGCAGACGAACCATTCGTGATCCAGTTTTTTGTGCCGTTCAATAAGTAATAATCTCCTTTGTCAATGGCCGTTGTGCTCTGTGATGTAGCGTCAGACCCTGCTTCCGGCTCCGACAAACAAAATGCGCCAATCTTCTCACCTTTCGCAAGTGGAATAAGGTATTTCATCTTTTGCTCTTCGGAACCGTATTTCTCCAAGCCCCAACAAACAAGTGAATTGTTCACCGACATACAAACTGAAGTTGAGGCATCCACCTTAGAAATTTCCTCCATTGCCAACACATAAGACAAGGTGTCCATTCCACTTCCTCCATACTTCGGATCAACCATCATCCCCATAAATCCAAGTTCGCCCAACTGACGAATCTCGTCTGCTGGAAAACGCTGTTCGCGGTCGCGTTCTATAACTTCCCGTTTTAGGACATTCTGAGCAAAATCTCGAGCAGCGTCCTTAACTGCTAAATGTTCTTCAGATAATTCAAAATTCATGATGATATGTTGTGTTTAGTTCGTTTCGAATACAAATGTAATCGAATAATTTTTACTTTTATCCAACTATGGAAGCGACTGCATATGAAATGATCGGATTAATGTCGGGAACATCCCTCGATGGTCTTGATATCGCTCATGTCCGTTTTCAGTTCATAGAAGCATCACATGTTGAATTTGAATTACTCCACTGCAAAACGGTGCCTTATTCCGATGAACTTATTCAGCAACTGACACAAATCGACCAACTGACCCTTTCGGCAGTGATGATACTCGATAAGTCACTTGGTAGGTTTTATGCCGATGAAATAAATAATTTTCTTGAAGAGAATGAAATTTCGAAAAATCAAATAGACGCCATTGCTTCCCACGGACAAACCATACTGCATCAGCCTTCAAATGGATTTACTTTACAAATTGGCTGTGGCACAACGCTCGCTTATCATACTGGAATAAACGTAGTGAACGACTTCCGCACGAAAGATGTTGTTGCAGGTGGACAAGGAGCACCACTCGTTCCCATAGGAGATTTTGACCTATTCAATGATCAAGCAGAGGCCTTCCTCAACATTGGCGGTTTCACAAATGTGAGTTTCAAAAAAGAAGGAGAAATCATTGCCTTTGATATTGCCCCGGGTAATCTTCCATTGAATAAATTGGCTGCGTCAAAAGGATTGCCTTACGACAAAGACGGAGAACTAGCGCGATCGGGAGACATCAATTTCTTCTTACTCGACCTACTAAACACCTTGTCTTATTATGCGCAAGAAGCTCCAAAATCTTTAGGGACAGAATGGCTGGAAGAACATTTTTATCCGCTCGTTAAGTTTGATAAAGAAATTGAAAACAACCTACGCACACTGACCGAGCACATTGGCAATCAGGTAGGAAATGCGCTTAACGATACAGGTGTTAGAACTGTGCTTGTGACTGGAGGTGGGGCTAAAAATGCCTTTTTGATGGAGCGCATTCGAAGTTATTTTACAGGAGAGCTGATTGTTCCAGATGCCACTGTCATCGATTTCAAGGAGGCTATCATTTTCGCCTATTTAGGAGCACTTTACTTAGATGGAAAGCCGAATGCACTCTGCTCTGTCACAGGTGCTCAGCGAAATACTACGGGCGGAGTGTTGCATCTCCCTTAATTCCGCAGGAGTTATTCACATTCCGTTTGTGGTTAAATTCAATTCTCCTCCTTCATTCGCGTAAATTAATCCTTATTTTTGCCCTGTTTGCAAACTTTTATGATGAAAGATCTCCTCGATAAATTCGAGAATAAACGTCCAGAAATTGTTTTTGAATGGAAAGATTCAGAGACAGAAGCCGAAGGCTGGGTAGTAATCAACTCGCTTCGCGGTGGTGCTGCCGGCGGTGGAACGCGCATGCGTGTCGGACTCGATAAACGCGAAGTGGAATCGCTGGCAAAGACCATGGAAGTAAAATTCACGGTTTCAGGTCCTGCAATTGGTGGAGCAAAGTCAGGGATTAATTTCGATCCTAAGGACCCTAGAAAAGAAGGAGTTTTGCGTCGTTGGTTTGCTGCAGTTTCTCCTTTGTTAAAGCATTATTACGGTACAGGGGGTGATTTGAATGTGGATGAAATTCACGAAGTC
The DNA here is from genome assembly GCA_903873915.1 of uncultured Flavobacteriia bacterium. Taxonomy (GTDB): domain Bacteria; phylum Bacteroidota; class Bacteroidia; order Flavobacteriales_D; family Crocinitomicaceae; genus M0103. The sequence continues at coordinate 21,354 of CAIQQH010000107.1, forward strand.
ATTCCAATCACCGAAGATTGTGGCGTGTGGCATCCTCAGGAAGGCGTCTTTAATGGCCATTTTCAGCCGAGAGAAGCACAAAAAATTAACAGAATCGGTCAATTGCGCCAAGGCGTATTGAAAGTTGTTGAAGACCCAAGATATACACCAGATGCCAACCGCAAATACGTGGTAGCTGATATGATTACTGGCTTTGGTGTAGCTGAAAGCATTCGTCATTTCTATTCCATTTGGGGTGGAAATATTGCTGGAAAGCGAATCATCGTTCAAGGATGGGGAAATGTTGGGTCTGCCGCGGCCTATTATCTCGCGCAAAATGGGGCGACCATCGTTGGGATCATTGACCGCGTTGGTGGACTTATCCGTGAGGATGGATTCTCGTTTGACGAAATTCGTTCACTCTTCCTCAATAAAAATGGAAATGAACTCGTTTCGGAAAGAATGCTTTCCTACGATGATGTCAATCAACGCATCTGGGATGTGAAGGCGGATGTCTTTATTCCATGTGCAGGATCTCGAATGATCACTGAAGACCATTTGTCGCGCATGATTGCCGCAGGTGTATCGGTGATTTCCTCTGGAGCGAATGTCCCTTTTGCAGACCCTCAAATTTTCTTCGGGCCTATTGCGGACAAAGCGGATGAATCCATTTCCCTGATACCCGACTTCATTTCCAACTGTGGAATGGCGCGCGTGTTCGCATACCTCATGAGCAATGACCTTCACACCATCAGTGATGAAGGGATTTTTAACGATGCAAGTGAAACTATTTTTTCTGCTTTAAGTAAAACACACGCCAGACACACTGAAAAAACAGGAATTGCGAAGGAAGCTTTCGCTATTGCCTTGGATCAGCTGGTATAATGCCTAACCTAAAATAAATTATTAACTAAAAACCAAAATCAAATGTTATCAGTAGTTGTTTTAATCTTCGTCCTCGGATACGTCGCCATTACGATGGAACACACCCTTAAAATGGACAAACTTATTCCTGCCTTATTAATGATGTGCCTTTCTTGGGCCGTTATTGCCTTTGGCATTGATGGATTCACACAATGGTTCAACCCACATAGTGGTTCGATCATGACTATTTCTGGAATGGATCACGAAACACGCATGGTATTGTTAGAGGGAACGCTTTTGCACCACTTTGGAAAAACGGCTGAAATCTTGGTTTTCTTGATGGGTGCCATGGCCATCGTTGAAATGATCGACTTTTTCGAAGGATTTGGAGCCATTAAACGATTGATTAAAACACGTAGCAAGCGTAACTTGCTTTGGATCATCTCTTTTCTTGCTTTCTTTTTGTCTTCCATCATTGACAACCTTACGGCAACGATTGTGCTGATCACCATTCTTCGTAAAATTGTACCGAACCAAACAGACCGCATGTGGTACTCAGGGTTCATCATCATCGCTGCAAATGCAGGTGGTGCTTGGACGCCAATTGGAGATGTAACAACAACCATGTTGTGGATGGCTGGAAAAGTAACGACAGGAAAATTGATGTTGCTTCTAGGAATTCCTTCATTGTTGAACATCCTTGTTCCTTTAGCGATTGGATCATTCTTGCCTGCATTCAAAGGAGAAGTTGCTGAAATTGAAGAAACAGAAAGTGGCAACAAATATGGCAGCTTGATGTTGTATCTTGGACTTGCTTTGGTCGTTTTCGTTCCAGTATTCAAAACAGTGACTCACTTGCCTCCATATATCGGGATGATGTTATCCCTTTCCATCTTTGCGATTGTAGCAGAGGTGCTGTCTAAACGTTCAATTTCGTTCACAGATCCAGATGCGGCAGAAGCAAAGAGCCCAACCATGCATTCCTTGGGTCGCATTGAAATGCCGTCTGTATTGTTCTTTTTAGGCATCTTAATGACAGTAGCAGCAATGGAATCGTTGGGAATTATCTTCAACTTCGGTGAACAAGTGAGCAGCAACATTTCTGAAAACCTCTTTGTTACACTTTTAGGTGCTTCATCGGCTGTGATTGATAATGTTCCTTTGGTGGCAGCGAGCATCGGTATGTTCCAAGATGCTCCAGATGCTAACGTATGGCACTTTATCGCTTACGCAGCAGGAACAGGAGGTTCTATGCTCATCATCGGTTCTGCAGCAGGTGTTGTAGCTATGGGAATGGAGAAAATTACATTCTTCTGGTTCTTAAAAAACATCACCTTACTTGCTGTTCTTGGTTACTTAGCGGGTATCGGTGCGTTCTTATTAATGGCTTAAATTATCCACTTAAAAAACAATTCTCATGTTTCACTTTTTGAATATCCCTCTTCAGATTGATGCTCCAGGAGCAGCAGCAAAAGCAGCTGATTCTGTCTCAAAAGATGTTCCTCTTTGGGAAATCATTGATCAATCCAATGCAGGTATTGGATGGTTGATCAACCTCATCCTTTTAATCATGTTTGGCTACACAATTTTTGTGTTTGTTGAACGCTACCTTGCATTGAGCAAAGCATCCAAAGGTGAGGCGAACTTCATTGACCGTGTGAAAGAAAAACTTTCAGAAGGAAAAATCAGTGAAGCGAAGGACATGTGTAAGAACTCTACAAGTCCGATAGCGCGCATGTTACTAAAGGGTATTGAGCGTATTGGTGCTGCGAAAAACGAAAGCATCGCTGCGACCATTGAAAATACTGGGAAATTTGAAATCCTTCGTTTGGAACAACGCTTGAATTTCTTAGCTACAGCTTCAGGTGCAGCACCAATGATTGGATTCCTTGGAACTGTAGTCGGAATGGTTGTGGTTTTCATCGACCTTCAAAATGCAACTTCTCTAGAATTGAAAATCATCGCACCGGGAATCATGACCGCGATGATTACCACTGTTGAAGGACTCATTGTTGGGATTATCGCATTCATGGGCTACAATTACTTGATTGGAAAAATTGGGAAAGTGGTGTACCAAATGGAAAATGCAGCCCTTGAATTCATGGATGTATTGAATCAACCACAGAAATAAGGAACAACATGGATTTTAGTTCAAGAAATAAAGTAAAGGTAGAAGGCGGCATGGCATCCATGACCGACCTTGTCTTCCTTTTGCTGATTTTCTTCATCATCATGAGCTTGATGTCGAACAATCAAACCCCTATTGATCTTCCTGAGGCGAAAGAAGAACTTCCTACATCTACTGACCCCGTTCCTGCAACCGTTATTGTAACGGAGAACAACGAATACGTTGTTATGCCTGGCGGAGACATGAAAAAGCCGATGTCATTTGACGAAATCAAAGAACTTGCTGCGCAAGCTGTTCAAGAATCGGGAAAGTCAAAGTTGAAAATCGCTGGTCACAAGGATGCAAGCTATGAAGCTGTTTTTCAAGTTTTAGCGCTTGCTCAAGCCAATGCTTGGGACCCAGTTTTGTCGTACGAAAAATAAATTAGCTTATGAGTGCTGCATCTATTCCACCTGTTGTATTGCCGAAACACCGAAATACCGGTATCGCGGTAGCTGTGGGGTGCGTGCTTTTGGCACTTCTGATCTTGTTCATTTTCACTTTTGAGATGGCCGATCCTCCACCGCGTGAAATCCCAATGAACACGACCACGTCCTTAACCGACTTGGAGATCAAAGACCTCAAAATTGAAACAGGTGGCGCAGGAGGTGGAACCCCATCCAATGACCCGATTCATGAGCCCACTCCGCAAACGGAAAAGATTCTAACAAAGAAAAAGAACGACAAGTCTTCTACCAACACCGGTGAATCGAACAAAACCAACGCGAACAACCATACGAATACAGCAACCACCACAACACAGAATGATGATCCATTCGCTACAGGCGGCGACGGTGGTGGTCAAGGTGGTGGCCGTGGTGGGAAGTTTGGCAAGGACAATGGCAATAACGACGGTAAAGGAAATAGCGATCCAAAAACACGAATTCGTCAGAATGACCCTAATTTCGACAACATTGAAGTGGAACGCGTGATTCGTGTCAACTTGCAAATGACCATTGACGAAAATGGACAAATTGTTACTGCGCGCTCAACATCAAAAACAACCACTACGGATCAACGCATCATCAATCGCGTCATCAGCGAAGTGAAGCGACAAGTGCGTTATAACAAAGATCCTGACACTTCTCCAGTTACGGTGTATCTTACTGTTGAGCTCGAACCAAAATAAAGGTGTACTCAGAATCACTAAACTGGCTTTTTAGTCAGTTTCCTTCGTATCAAAATACTGGAGCAAGTGCCTATAAACCCGATTTAGGGAATATTCGTCGGCTTTGTGATTTTTTTGACAATCCACAGGATGATTTAAAATTAATCCATGTTGCTGGAACCAATGGCAAAGGTTCAGTGTGCAGCATGTTGGCCTCTATTCTGACTGAATCCGGCGAAAAAACTGGTCTTTTCACTTCTCCACACATCCATGACTTCCGAGAGCGCATTCGCATAAATGGAGAAATGATCTCTGAAGAAGAAGTGGTCTCATTTTGCACCCATCTCCGCGCCTCTCTCCTTGACTTTGAACCTTCCTTCTTTGAAATCACCTGTTGCATGGCCTTGGTGCATTTCAAACGAAACCATTGCAGCATTGCAGTCATTGAAACGGGTTTAGGTGGACGCTTGGACGCAACGAATATCATTACACCTATTCTGAGCATCATCACCAACATTAGTTTGGAACACACGCAATTCTTGGGGAATGATTTGCCTTCCATCGCAGGCGAAAAGGCGGGAATCATAAAGCCACACGTTCCTGTCGTGATTGGACGATCAAATGCATTGACACATGATGTTTTTCAATCCAAAGCGAATGAAGTCCAAGCGGAGATTGTTTTTTGTGATGCATTGCCCCTACCCGATTCGTCTTCGATGCCTCTGTTGGGTACTTATCAGCAAGAAAACGTTCGAACAGTTTATGCAGCGGTCGAAGTGCTCAATCAACACCGCTTTGACATCTTGAATTCGCACATTCAGCAAGGACTAGAAAATTTAAAAAGAAACACAGGGATTTTTGGCCGGATGGAAGTCATACAAAGAAATCCATTGATCATTTTGGATGTTTCACACAACGAAGAGGGCATTCGATCCACCTTGGAGTACATTCAATCAGAAAATAAAGGTCAACTCTATTTGATCTACGGCAGCAGCGCGGACAAAGATATTCAGTCAATTCTGCCACTCTTTCCGAGAAATGCGCATCTGTCATTGTGCGCATTTAGCAATTCAAGAAGTCTTTCGATGGAACAGTTGAACGTACTAGCTAAAAGTTTAAATCCTACGCCAAATTGTTTCACGAATATCTATCACGCATTGGATGAGACAAAGAAACTAGCTACCGAAAAAGATACGATTTTGGTTTTCGGGAGTTTCTTTTTGATTAGTGATTATTTCAGTATTGAAAATCCTTAATGCTTCAGGAGCTTTGTTACACGCTCCATACCATCGATTCTTAGATAATATTCACCAGAAGTTTGACTGGAAAAATCGATCGATGGATTTACTGATGTAAAAACTCCCTGAATGAAAAGCTTTCCACTCTGATCCTCAATGGTAAATTGTTTTCCAATGAAAGACTCAGAAATGATCAAAGAACAAACATCAGCGAACGGATTGGGTTGAACAACAACGACATTGACTTTCAATTCTGTAATTCCAGAAGAACAATCATTCACTTGAACGGTCGAGTTGTGCGTCGTGGATCCAGAAGCATTCGTTGCAACAAGAGTTACGTTGTAATTCCCTGGTGTTAAGTAGGTGATTGTTGGATTTGTTGCAGTTGATGTAGCTGGGGTTCCGCCCGCAAAGGTCCATGAATACGAGGTCGCTCCTGTAGATGAATTCGTGAAGGTCACATTTTGTCCTGCACAAATGGTGGAATTGCTCGATGTAAAGTTGGACACAGGAACACTTGGTGTAGCATGACTCGCCAACCAAATGGTCATGTTCATGATCAGCCTGCGATGATTTCCTGAGGCATCTTGTGTGTATCCATTGTAAAGAATATCATTTGGATCACCCGTACCATCGTCCGTTGGAGAACTGTCCCCTATTGCCCCAATTTTTCCTTGACCGACTTTAGCATATGCACAAAGGACATTATTGTTTCCAGAACTTGTTCCCGTTTTGTAGATTACTCCTTTAACAGAGGCATTCTGTGTTGGATGAAGTGTCATCGTTGTACCACCAGCCCAAAGTACCTGAGTGACATTTCCCATTGGCCCGTGAATGATACTGTCCGACGCTACGGCATTTATGCTAGTCGATGTCTGTGATATATCAACCAAGTCAAATGTAAACCCTACGCCATTGTTCAAAACTCCATTGTTCGTGATGAAATCATTCCAAATGTCTGGTGAATCGAATCCATCATTGTTGCGGTCGCTAATCGTATGATCCGCCACCATGAATAAACCCCCGCCATTCATCACAAAATTCATCAAGGACGTTTTTTCGGCCGCAGTAAACTTAATATTGGGTTCATCCACCACATACACCGTGTAGTTGGACAAGTCATAGACATTTGAAGTGCTACCGTAAGTGATTTGTCCACTGGCAGGAAGCGTTTCCACATGGTACCCTTGTTTCACACAATCTACTCCCCAATTGGAAATTCCACCGTTCCAAAACGATTCTGCTGTAGCTGCTGTTATTCCACTTTGAGCTGGCGTTGGTATATTTTGTCCATTTGAATCGTTTCCATTCCCAACGACAGCCGTAGGGTACCAACCTATATTATGCAGATCCGCGTCAATAACCCAATCTGCATTGCCTGATGTCTCTGCCTTAGTGGCATCAAAAAGTATTTTAACTGTCTGACTAAAAACACCTTGAAAAATAGAAACAAACAGCAACGATAGAATCAATCCCCTCATGAACTTCAACTTAGATAGTCATTTTTAAAAATGAAAGACGAAGATAGGGATAAGGGGTTGGAAAGGAAGTTAAAATTGAGCTTTATGACTCGCTCTAATGAAAAAAGTTTAAAGCAAAAA
>CAIQQH010000108.1 GCA_903873915.1 uncultured Flavobacteriia bacterium
TCAAGGCAAAAATGTTATGCATTACAGTATCTTCAAGGCCTTTTTCGCGTTCGCTGACAATTTTAGTAAACCCTTTATCGCTCAAAAGTGCTTCAACTTCGGCCAAGCGCCCATCCACATTGTGAACTTCGATGACCATTGATTTAATTTTCGACCAATCGTTGGCTTCAATTCCTTGCAGAACCTGCCATTCTGCTCCTTCGCAGTCGATTTTAAGCAAGTCGATTTTCTCCACATTGTGTTCAGCAATTACGGAAGATAAGGTACGCAATTTACAGTGAACTTGCTTTTTACCTTTGATCAAGAATGAAGCAATAATCCCTGAGAACATTGGTGGAATAAATTTCATCCAACGCATACCTGCTGGTGGATTTTTCATCGTTCCTTTCACCGCACGACCGAAGGCCTTAGGATCTTTATCCCACTGTTCAGGATGTAAGGTTGACAATGCTGGTGTATTTGGGAAGTAGGTAAAGGTGGCTTCAGATTCTTCATTGGAGACACCACAGGGCAAAACCTCTACTCTATTTTGACCAGCTTCGGCGGCATTCATGCGCAGTACTTCCAGAATATCTGGAATTGGTTCGAATGCAAAAACACGCACATTTGGTCCTTTTTGAGCTGCTCGCACACTAAATACGCCAATGTTAGCCCCGACATCGAATACGACGTCTCCATCATTTATTTCAATTCCATTTTGCAAATAGCCATCCACATGGTGATCCAACATTCGCGCTTCCGGTGAGCGCAAGGCATACACGCGGGTTCCGTCTGGTAATTTTGTAGTTTTCATCTTCACCGATAAAAATACAGATTTTATTAAACGAACAATTTAATATCGTCAGAAACTTAGATGGAATGTTAAAAACTTAGCTGAACTATTCTTTTGGCACTTCAGGGGACTCACCTTTTGGAGACGGTAAATCAACGATTTTTGTTTCGACCTTTTGCACCTCTTCAACAACTTCTTGAACAGCTTCTTCCACAGGAATTGCTTGTGGTCGTGGCGGTGGTTGGTAACTCACTGCATTGTCTAAGTCGGAAACATATTGATCTAAGGGCTGCTGGATATCTCGAGCTGTGTCCTCGATCAATCCTGTTAAATTCAAATCTTTTTTTATGTCCACACCAGACTTGCGAATTTCATTTTGCAATTCACCAGAGGCATCTTTGATTTGACGCATTGTTCGGCCTAAAGTTCTTGCCAAGCCGGGGATACTTTTAGACCCAAAGAACATAAGTACGAAGACCAAAATGAGCAGGACCTCAGAACCAGAAATATCGTTTAAAAACAGAACCATCATCTGTAAGCAAAAGTAGTAAATTCACTTCGATATTTGGGCACTCTTATTTCACTGTTTGAAGTCTTTCGATCATCCACGCGACAGTTTTTCTAGGAACAAGAGGTAAGATCCAATTGATTGAGAAACCAAGAGGAAATTCGTTGAAAACAATCAATTTTCCTTTTTCCATGCCTTCATATCCTTTTTTCGCTGTTGAATAGGCATCTTTTGCTTTTTCAAACAAAGGACTTTCTTTGAATCCTGCCGCTTTTTCAAATTCTGTTTTCACAGGTCCAGGACAAAGTGCCGATACATGAACACCGGTACCTTTTAATTCCCGAGAAATACCCTGCGAAAAGGAAACAACAAAGGCCTTCGTTGCAAAGTAGACACTTTGCAGTGGTCCAGGCATGAAACCAGCGGAGCTTGCTGTGTTCAATATATATCCTCGTTGCTTTTCAACCATTCCGGGAAGCAAGAGATGTGTTAGCTCGACAAGGGCAATGATATTCAGTTGAATCATTCTTTGCTCATCAACTAAATTGCGATCGATAAACTTCCCATATCCACCAAGTCCTGCATTGTTGAATAAATAGTCAACATGAATATCGCTGAGTTGGAGGGCAGCAACAATTCGCTGAGCAGCGCCTGCTTCCATTAAATCTTCGGCAAGCACCAACACCTGTATTTTGTGTGCTGACTCCAGTTCAACTTTCAACTGATTTAATGCCTCTTCTCGCCGTGCCACAAGTACCAGATCTCTGCCTTTTGCAGCGTGAATTCGAGCGAGTTCCATTCCGATGCCACTTGAAGCACCAGTAACTAATCCTACATTTTTCATCTTTTCTATTTTGCTAAGGAGTCCCATGCCATTTCAAACAGGCGGTGTGTGAATTCAACATCATCTAGGACCATATTGTTCATTTTTAAAAAGCGGACAGTTGTCTCCACCTGAGCAGACATTGATTTAAAGATCAACATTGCTGGAATTTGCTTGAACTGTCCTTCATCAATTCCTTTGTCAATCAATTCCAAGCAGAGCTGAACATAGCGATGTTCGAGTTCTGTTTCCGTTCGGTAAAATGGGGATGTTTCAAATTGTCGTATGAATTCAAAGTCATTCGCATTTTCCAAATTAAATTCAATTGCTGCCAACCAAAGCGTGTAAATGCTCTCTTTTAGGGTTGCACCCTTGTATACTTGACCAACCGAATAATCAAAAAGTCGGTCCTTCACATCAAAAAACATGGCCTTGATGAGAAGATCTTTGGTTGGGAAATAATGAAAGAGGATTCCATTGCTCACGCCAGCTTCTCGAGCTATTCTCGCCGTTGCTGTTCCGTAAAACCCATGTTCGGAAAAGAGTCGCTTTGCTGTCAATATGAGTTTGGTCCGCTTATCCATTTCTTTTTTTTGACAAAGATACGAATTTATGCTATTGACTGATTAGTCAGTTTTCTTTGTTATGGACAAATGACACTTCTTCGCTCGTTGAGCTTCGAAGGACAAGGGACAATGGACTAACTAATTACGAATGACGAGTTACGAGTTATTCGCTCTCACATCTTGACCCGACTCTTCGGGGTTTTCCTCACTCTTATGAGATTGGTGCTGGGTATGCATTTAACGTAGCACTGGCTTTAGCCACTAAAACGCCATGTTGGTTGCGGACCTCACCTTCCATAAAGAGGATTCGTTTGCCACGTTTCATCAATTTGGAAATCCCAGTAAGGCGGTCATCAACAAAGATAGGCTCAAAATAGGATACTTTCATTTCAACGGTAGACACGATCATACCTTCCTCACAAACAGCACTCAAGGCACCTACACCCACCACAGCATCTAAAAATCCGGCGATCAATCCTCCATGTGCAGCCCTTGGTGTAGCGAGGTGTTCAGTCTGAATGATTAATGAATAATCGACAATACCAGGTTGTGTTATGTTAAATGACATCCCGATTAGTCGCCCATAAGCATTGAATTCAATGTATTTTTGAATGATCGGATGATGATTTAAATCGCTCATTATTTTGAAACTGGAATAATAGCAGGGTTATCAGACAATTGAACACCATTCTCTTTAAGTCGATTGAAAATAGATTCGTTCAATGAATAAAACACTTCTGAGTGTTGCTCTGTCTTCGTCCAAACACGTACGACCAATAAAATGCAGCCTGCATGAACTGACTCTACACCGATAAAAGGAACCGGCTTAGCATCAATGCGTTTTTCATCAGCCAAAACAGTTTTTACCAAAGTTTTGATGAATTCCAAGTCGGTGTTCAAGTTCAAATTAAAATAGCAATCAACTCTTCTTAGTGGTTGACGTGTGAAATTGATGATATTTCCATTGGCCACAGGACCATTTGGAAGAATGACTACTTTCTCGTCTTCGGTGTGTAAATAGGTATTGAAGATTTGAATCTCTTTGACCACACCACGCTCCCCTAGCGCCATAATTTTGTCATTTACTTTGAATGGTTTCAAAACCAAGATCATAATTCCACCAGCGAAATTTGATAGAGTGCCAGAAAATGCTAGACCAATTGCCAAACCAGCTGCACCAAGAAGGGCTACAAACGATGTCATTTCGACTCCAAGTTGAGATATCGCTGATACAACAACCATAACCTTGAATACCAAGGATGTAAAACTCGACATGAACGTAACCAATCCCTCATCTGTATTGCTCTTTTTCAATACCTTACGAATGGCACCTGTAATTAAATTTGAAATCCAAAATCCCACAACGAGAATAACAATTGCTAAAACAATGTTTGTTCCTACGTGAACAAGAAGGTTTTGAATCTCACTGTATTGAATCCCGAAAATTTCGCTCTGCTTCGCCATCTTTACTCTCTTTTTTGTACAAAAATAAAGGAATCTTCGGGTGAATGCTCATCAGTTGCCAAGAAGACCCTATTTTTAAGGCATGTTTTTCATTTTATCCAAGGCACTGCTTTTTTTATTGTCCCCATTTTTCTGGTTGGTGGCATTTACTATAGGCGCTTTTGTCCTGCGAAATGCGCGATGGAAGCGCATCTCTAAATACCTCGCGCTTTCATTTTTTCTCCTCTTTACGAATTCATTTATCCTGTTGGTATGTTATTCAGTATGGGAAGTGAAAGGCACACCAATAAAAGAGGTGAAAAATTACGATGTGGGGATTGTACTTACAGGTATGGCAGAGTATAACAATGACTTGCAGGTTCTTAGTATTCGAAGAGGTGGAGACCGCATCTGGCAAGCGATTACCCTTTATCATTCCGGGAAAATCAAAAAAATTCTCATTTCTGGCGACCATGGATATGTCACAGACCGTGGATTGCATGAGGCCCAACAATTTAAAGAGGTTTTGGTGAAATGGGGGATTCCAGAAATGGATATCCTCATAGAAAACATCTCAAAAAACACGCATGAAAATGCAGTGGAATCAAAGAAAGTGTTGGACAAAGAATACAAAGGTAAGGTACGTGTTTTGCTCATCACTTCGGGAAGTCACATGCGCCGTGCTCATGCTTGTTTTGTGCATGAAGGCATCGCTTGCGACACCTTCTCCACGGACATGTCAACTGGCGAAAATCAATCGTATTATTGGGACCAGTACCTCATTCCGAATGTGGACAATTTCTCTGAATGGAATAAGCTCATCAAAGAATGGGTTGGATACCTCATGTACGGCGTTTCTGGTTATTTATGATCAAGGAAATCCTGGAAGACGGTTGGCTTTTATTCGACCCTGAATTTCTATCCCAAAAGGAAGCTAGTACGCTTTTTAATCGATTATACGGCTCACTTCCTTGGCGACAAGGGAAAGTGACCTTCTTCGGAAAAACATTTGCTACACCAAGACTTGAATCTCTTCATGTCATCGATGGAAAGTCATACCAGTATTCTGGAAACACACTCGTTTCTCAACCTTTTACAGAAGAGTTAGACGCTGTAAAAAATAAAATTGAAGCAGCATGTGGCGAAACATTTAACTGCGTCTTGGCCAACCTCTATCGCGATGGAAAGGACAGCAATGGTTGGCACGCTGACAATGAAAAAGAACTCGGAAGGAATCCTATCATTGCATCAATCAGTTTGGGCGCTGAACGTCGATTTGACATGAAACACACGGCTACAGGAGTGACGAAGCAACTTCTTTTGCCACATGGGTCA
>CAIQQH010000109.1 GCA_903873915.1 uncultured Flavobacteriia bacterium
CTCCTATCTTAATAATCAGTGAAGCTCTTCAAAGAATTTTTGGCGTAAGTCTTTCTTAAACAACTCAATGAAACATATTCTTTCAACCCAACGAATATACCCATTTTTAGAAATAATAAAGTATTTCACCAAACTATTTTCTTTTCCCTCAACATAATCCTATCCCCACCAAAAAAAAGGGAATTCAACCTCAATTCGAGAGAGCCTCATTTTTAATTCTTAATTTTTCAATCTTCGAAGCTAAAAAAGCGAAGAAGGTCATTCTACAACCTTCGAAGCTCAACAAGCGAAGAAGGTCATTCTTCAACCTTCGAAGCTCAACGAGCGAAGAAGGTCATTTTTAATTCTACAACCTTCGAAGCTCAACAAGCGAAGAAGGTCATTTTTAATTCTACAACACATTCGAAGCTCAGCGAGCGAAGTAGGTCATTTTTAATTCTTCATTTTTAATTCTTCATTTTTTATATCCTTACCTTTGCCCCATGCGAATTGATATCCTTACCGTAGTTCCTGCCTTGTTGGATGGCCCGTTTTCTCACTCGATCCTGAAACGCGCCCAGGACAGAGGATTGGCCGAGGTCCACGTGCACAACATCCGCGATTACTCCTTGCACAAACAAAAGCAGGTCGACGACTATCAATACGGTGGTGGTGCTGGAATGGTCATGACCATAGAACCGATTGCCCGAGTAATTGATCAGCTCAAAAGTGAACGCGACTACAGCGAAGTGATTTACATGACGCCCGATGGCGAAGTGCTCGAACAAGCCTTGTGCAACCAATTGTCACTTGGTGGGAACTTGATTCTTCTTTGTGGGCATTACAAAGGCGTGGACGAGCGCGTGCGCGAACATTACATCACCAAGGAAATTTCGATCGGATCGTTCGTGCTTTCTGGTGGGGAATTGGCTGCTGCGGTTGTAGCAGATTCCATTATTCGTCTCATCCCTGGGGTGCTCAACGACGAAACATCCGCGCTGACAGACAGCTTCCAAGACAACCTGCTTTCACCACCGGTGTATACCCGGCCAGAGGAATACAATGGATGGCGAGTTCCTGATGTCCTGCTTTCAGGAAATACCGCACTCGTCGAAAAATGGCGAGAGGACCAAGCACTGAAACGAACGCAAGAACGACGTCCAGATTTGCTGGATTAAACCTGAACCTATGAATTCTATCGATACAGTCATTGAACAACTGCGCGACGGAGGAACCATCCTCTACCCTACGGATACGATTTGGGGCTTGGGTTGCGATGCCACAAATGAGGAAGCCTGCCAAAAGGTTCTGGCCTTGAAGAATCGTCCCGAAGAAAAGAGCTTTATCCTCCTGGTGGATGGATTTCAGATGCTCGAAAAATACGTTCCTGAGTTCAATCAAGTATGCTACGATCTTGCTGACTTGGCATCTAGTCCCTTGACAATTATTTATCCAACATCAAAAAACCTCGCTCCAAGTGTGCTTGCGGAAGACGGTTCGGTAGGCATTCGCATTACGAAAGACCCAAACTGCATCAAACTCATTCGCGCCTTAAAAAAGCCTATTGTCAGCACCAGTGCAAACATTTCTGGTCAAAAAGCTCCTACCTGTTTCGATGATATTGACCCCGCAATCAAACAAAATGTCGGCGCGATTCTCGAAGAACGTCTCACAGAAAAGATGATAAGCCCATCGCAAATCATAAAAATAAGCCTCGACGGCACCGTAAAGGTTATTCGCTAATCTACTAGATTATTCTCCGCTCCCGCGGAAATGAAAGGAAAAATCTATCTTTGTGACCGCAATGTCAGAAAATTACGCTTCAGCCCTCTCCCATCCCGTTTTTAAAGTCGCTTCGCAGATTATAGCAGAAGAAGGACTAGAAGCCTATGTGATTGGCGGCTATGTGCGTGACCATTTGCTAGGACGTCCGTGCAAGGACTTTGATATTGTAGTGGTTGGAAGTGGAATGGAACTCGCCAAGCGCTGTGCAGAAAGACTTCGAGTCAAGAAGGTTTCACTCTTTGAGAACTTTGGTACCGCGCATTTCAAATACAAAGACCTCGATGTCGAATTTGTCGGTGCGCGTAAAGAATCCTACCAACGTGATTCGCGCAAACCCATTGTCGAAAATGGCACCTTGAAGGAAGACCAAGAACGCCGCGATTTTACGATCAACGCTTTGGCCTTGAGCTTAAATGCAGAAACCTATGGCGATTTGATTGATCCATTCGGTGGGATTGAAGACCTGAACAATGGCATTATTCGTACGCCACTCGACCCAAACACCACGTATTCAGACGATCCCTTGCGCATGATGCGGGCGATTCGTTTTGCCACTCAGTTGGAATTTAAAATCGAAAACCGCAGCCTTCAAGCAATCCTCGATAATGCGAAACGCTTGGATATTATCTCTGGTGAACGCATCATGGATGAATTGAACAAAATCATTCTGAGCAAACAACCCTCCAGAGGATTCAAACTCCTTTTTTCCACTCATCTCCTGCATCAATTCTTTCCAGAAATGGTCAATCTGCATGGCGTGGAAACGATAGATGGCAAAACCCATAAGGACAATTTCTACCACACGCTCGAAGTGTTAGACAATGTAGCGGAAGCCAGTTCAGACCTTTGGTTGCGTTGGTCAGCCATCATGCACGACATCGCAAAGCCACCAACAAAACGCTTCGACAAAGAGGTGGGATGGACCTTTCACGGGCATGAAGACCTTGGTGCACGTTGGGTTCCTAAAATCTTTCAGCGCTTAAAACTGCCCTTGGACCACAAGATGAAATTCGTTCAGAAATTGGTCCGACTGCACCTTCGACCTATTGCCTTGGTCAAAGGATCTGTCACAGATTCGGCCATTCGACGACTTTTGTGTGAGGCAGGCGATGACATCGAAGCCTTGATGACATTGTGCAACGCTGACATTACCTCGAAAAATGAGTTCAAGGTTAGGAAATACAAGCAGAACTTCGAGATGGTGATTGAGAAGCTCAAGGCCGTTGAAGAAAAGGACCGCATCCGAAATTTTCAGCCGCCTGTTTCTGGAGAACTCATCATGCGCACCTTTGATTTAGGTCCGTGTGCCCATATTGGAAACATCAAAGCACGCATCAAAGAAGCCATTCTAGAAGGTGAAATTGCCAATGATCATTTAGAAGCCCTGCACTACATGCTAAAAATCGGAGAAGAAATCGGACTTCCCGTGGTTGTTGCACCGATTTTAGACAAATAATTCTATCTTTACATACTACTGTAGAAAGTACATTATGGCCGGATTAAAATTCAGAGTTTTACTCGATTCTGAGAGCAAAAACGAAGCATTCAGGGACATCTTGATCAGTGATACTGACAATTTCGAGTCCTTTTACAAAGCAATCATGTCCTCTTTTCGATTCAAAGGCGATCAGATGGCAAGTTTCTATGTGTCCAACGATTCATGGGACAAAGGACATGAAATTAGTTTAATGGACTTGTCCTACGACGATGATTCCATCGATTCACCATCTGCCGTGATGAAAGAGGCCATCATTAAAGATTTCCTCGAAGAGCCAGATCAAAAATTCATCTTGGTGTATGACTTTATGCGCATGTGGATTTTCTTGATTGAGTTAATCGGCTACGAAAAGGAAAATCCTGTTGCTCCTGAAGTGCTCATGGCTGTTGGCATGGCTCCACCTGAAGATTCGCGTTTTGTGCCTGACAATGAGGAATTGCTTATTGATGAAGGAGATGACAATGACTTCGACGATGAGGATGATGACGAAGATTCCGATGAATTTGGCACAGATGAAGATTTTTCAGGATACGACCAATACGATTATTAATGACACACTTTACTGGAGACCCTGTCGGCGCAGCGATTCTTGAATACGCCGAAAAAAAACTACCTATCGATATCATTGTCAGTTCTGATATTTGCGATGACGACATCATTCCTCTCGAAGTGCTTTTTCGCACATTTGACGAAATGCCACAGATTGAGCAATTGGCGCTTGACCGGTGCAAGGGAAGTGTGCTTGATGTAGGCGCTGGAAGTGGAACACATTCCCTCGAATTGAGCGATCGTGGTCACGAGGTCCTGTCGATAGATATTTCTAAAGGAGCCGTTGACTACATGAAGCGAAATGGCTTGAACGCACGTGAAATCAACTTTTTTGATTTAAACGGGGAACGTTTCGATACCATATTGCTCTTGATGAACGGAATTGGCATCTCTGGAACACTTTCCAATCTAGAAAACACACTTGCACATGCGAAATCACTCTTGAATGAGGGAGGTAAAATCTTGTGCGACAGTTCAGATATCAAATACTTGTATGAAGATGAAGATGGCTCACTTTGGGTGGACCTGAACACAGAATACTATGGGAATTTTAAATTCCAAATGAGCTACAAAAAGGAAAAAGGACCTTGGTTTGATTGGTTGTATGTAGATTTTGACAATCTATTTCAAGCTGCCGCCAATATTGGCTTAAAAGCAAAACGTTTGCACGAAGAGGAGGATCATTATTTGGCGGAATTAAGCCTTTGATCATGAAAAAAATCCTTGCGATTTGCTTATTGTGTTGTGTGCATCTCCTCAGAGCCCAAGTCAGTGAGTATCCTTTAAAAAAATCCTCTCTTTTGTGGAAGATTGAAGGTCCGGGCTTGACAGCACCAAGCTTTCTGTTTGGCACGATGCACATGATTGAGCGTGAATACTTCTTCTTTCCAGAAAAAATAGAAAAACTGATCCTGAGCACTGAAGAATTGGTGATGGAATTGCCAGGGCTACCAAGCCGAGAGGAAAGTTTGCCCTTATTGACATTGAAGGGCGAAAGTTTTTTCGACTACTTCACGAAAGAACAGAGCGACAGTCTTTTTCAATGGGCATCCACCAACATGAATATGACGGAAGCGCTCTTCCGGAAAACCATGGAATCCATGAAACCCTTTGTATTTGTTCAATTGGCTACCCAATGGAAGTTCATCGGAAATATGGAATCCTACGAACAAACATTCGAAGCCCTCGCTTGTACGAACAAAATTCCAATTTCCGGACTCGAAACAGCTGCCGATCAAATGGGTATTTTCGACCACCTTAGCAGAGAACAACAAACAGAAATGGTGATGGAAAGCATTCGCAATCCAGAAAAAATCATGCAGCAAACACGCGAAATGGAACAGCTTTACGTCGATCAGAACATCGACTCTATGTACATGATGATCATGAAACATGAAAGCGTGATTGTCGATGAACAATCCGCTTTTCTGGATGACAGAAATTCGCGCTGGATTCCCTTGATCATTCAGCATATTGCATCGCATCCAACATTTATTGCCGTTGGCGCAGGACATTTAGGCGGTCCCAAAGGAGTGGTTCGCTTGCTTCAAGGTAAAGGATACACATTAACCCCGATTCGTATAAAATGAGAACCTCTATAATTTTCATTCTTCTTTTAAGCATTTTTACAGGTTGTCAGACCTATTCAGAAAATGACATGAACAAATTTGACAAAGACATTCGTGCCTATTTAAAAAAGCATGATAAGAAGTGTCAACGTACCCCATCTGGATTGTACTACACCATCCTCACACCGGGTGAAGGGGAATATATTCGCTACAAAGACATTGTGACTTTCACCTATACGGGAAAATTTCTGACTGGTGAAACTTTCGATGCGCAGAAAAAGCCCGTAGAATTTGAGGTGAGTAAACTGATTTTAGGTTGGAAAGAAATCATGTTTGAACTGAAGCCGGGTGCAAAAGTATTCATGGTCCTTCCGCCACAATTGGCTTATGGCGACCGAAAACTTGACGATATACCACCGCATTCCACCCTCATTTATGAGATGGAAATCATCGGAGTAAAATAAATAAGATATTCTTTGAAGTTTCATTGAAAATGCGGTTTCAAAATTCTACTTTTGAGACACAAAAATTAAAGCTAAATCACCATTGTAATGAGTGTACTTGTCAACAAGAATTCTAAAGTAATCGTTCAGGGCTTCACGGGAAGTGAGGGATCGTTTCACGCGAGTCAAATGATTGAATACGGAACAAATGTCGTGGGTGGCGTAACGCCTGGAAAAGGAGGCTCAATGCACCTAGACCGCCCTGTATTTAACACAGTAGTGGATGCCGTTGAGAAAACCGGAGCAGATGTTTCAATTATTTTCGTTCCACCAGCTTTTGCTGCAGATGCGATCATGGAATCGGCAAATGCGGGAATCAAAGTAATTGTTTGCATCACGGAAGGAATTCCAGTGAACGACATGGTGAAGGCAAAAGAATACATCAGTGCATACGATTGCCGATTGATCGGACCTAACTGTCCGGGAGTAATCACTGCAGGTGAGGCGAAAGTAGGGATCATGCCAGGCTTTGTCTTCAAAAAAGGGAAGATAGGTATTGTTTCCAAATCAGGAACATTGACTTACGAGGCAGCAGATCAAGTTGCGAAAGCAGGACTTGGAATCACAACAGCCATCGGTATCGGTGGTGATCCCATCATTGGAACAACAACGCGTGAAGCGGTTGAATTGTTGATGAACGATCCTGAAACTGAGGGTATCGTGATGATCGGTGAAATTGGTGGTAACCTAGAGGCGATCGCTGCACGTTGGATCAAAGAGAACGGCACGAAGCCGGTTGTTGGATTCATCGCAGGTGAAACTGCACCTAAAGGAAGAACAATGGGTCACGCAGGTGCGATTGTAGGTGGAGCAGACGATACAGCAGAAGCAAAGAAACGTATCATGCGCGAGTGTGGGATTCACGTGGTGGATTCTCCAGCGCAAATTGGAGCTAAGATGGCTGAGGTAATGGGCGTTCACGCTTAATCGATCAGACAAACATATTCTAATGCTGGCTTCGGTCAGCATTTTTTTTTGTTTGAATAAGTACTGGGAAAATCGTTTCCCATAGTGCTGATATATTCAAAACCTCCCCCTTAATCCCCCTCCCCGAGGGGGAAATTGATCGTAACCTCACTTTAATTCGCAACTCTTACCAGTGGCCTCTAGAGAAGTAGGAACTATTTCCCCCGCCGGAGGGGGATTAAGGGGGAGGAACTCTTGAACTAGACAAAATGGGGCGAATTTCGAACAAAGAACACCCTACTTCCTAAAACCACACTAATCAACAAACAAAAAACCCCGAGATACTTCCCGGGGTCAATGCGATCAAAAAAAGGAACACTACCTTAATTTTTAATTCTTCATTTTTAATCCTTCATTTTTATTTCTTCGAACTGATGTATTGTCTCAACTCCATTTTGCTTGAGTCGAAATCAAACAACTTGTACAAAACACCAACATTGTCTTTATCGATGATGCGGTCTGAAAGGAACTTGGCACATTCCAAACGGTCTGATTCAAAATCCAAAACTTCCAAAACTTGGTAGGCCTGACTCGCTGTCAAACAATACGTTTTCAAGTCCATCAAAATGGCCTCTTTGCGGTCCGAATCAAAGGAAAGATCTTTCAATTCCTCCACCTTTTTATTCGCATCACCTAAGACATTCTTGCAATACCCAGTTGTCGGTGTTGATTGCACAGGCGTCTGTGTCGTTTGCGTAGTGTTGGATTGAATGCTTGTCGTTCCTTGGGTATTCTGATACGTTGTATTTCCTTGCGTAGCAGTACCACCTGTTGTATTCACTTGAATGCCCACATTCCCCTGTGCAGTGTTAGGAATTGTATTGGTTGTGTTGGTTGAATTCGTTGACGTGTTTCCGTTGGTACTCGAGCTTGATGTTACCGTCGTTGTAGTCACTGTGGAGGATTGTGTTGTTTGCCCATTTTGAGTGGCCGTTGTTGTTCCAATCCCTCCCATGTTCATGTTGATTTGTCCGCCTCCATTCAAGGGGTCATTCACATTGATGGAAATATTCATTCCACCCAATCCGTTCTCAATGGTGTTGGTCGTGCTTGTTGGAGTACTATTGGTTGTTGTGGTCGTTTGTGTCGTTGTTGTTTGAGAAACAGTACCCCCATTTGTAGATGTATTGACAACTGCAGTATTGCCATTGACATTTCCAGTCGCATTGTTTGTTCCCGTAGTGTTTACATTTCCTGTCATGTTCACGTTACCCGTAGTATTGACATTCCCTGTTGTATTCACAGTACCTGTAGTAGTTGGTGTAGTAGTTACGACCTGTGTCACTGGAGCATCGCTATACGTCGCGTTGTTGTCTAAGCGATAAACGACGACATCCTGCGATTGCGATGCACCTGCGGTTGGCACTGCACCAATCCATTGCAGCTTGGGTTTTCCTTTTTTGAAGATCACACGCGTCGTAATGTCTTCGGCTTGTTCGATAAAAAAGTTCTTATCGACATCTGAAATTTTTTGATCTGCAAAAATCAACTTCATGGAATACGTCCCGTTCTTCAAACCACTGACAACAACATTGGTCATCGGTTGAAAGTTCTGCTTCACACCATTTAAAATGACGTAAAATTGTTGTCCACCGTTGTTAAAAACTGTGATATTGCTTTGTCCAAAAGCAACAGAAAAAAGAAAAATGCTTAGTGCGGAAAGAAGATGTTTCATGGTTTAATCGTTTAAAAAGTCAGTTTAATCGCCCGAAAGATAATGGTTTTTTAGGCAAGAACAAAAGTTTGAAGGCTTTCTAGTTTACGCCGTTGAATTCGCTACCTTTACGTTCTGTGCAATACGCCATCGTAGATATTGAAACAACAGGTGGAAGTCCCAAGGATTCAAAGATCACCGAAATCGCCATTTATAAGCATGATGGCATACAGGTAATTGATGAATTTGTCACGCTTGTCAATCCCGAAATGCGCATTCCTGAATTCATTGTGCGGCTTACTGGCATCAGCGATAAGATGGTGGAGAATGCTCCTCGATTTTTTGAATTGGCCAAAGAGATCGTTGAATTTACGGAAGACTGCGTTTTTGTTGCGCACAATGTGGGTTTCGATTACGGAATCATTCGTCAGGAGTTTAAAAATCTAGGGTACGATTACCGTCGCCCTCATTTGTGCACGGTACGCGCTTCCCGCTATGTTATTCCTGGACATGCCTCTTACAGCTTGGGGAAACTCTCTGCTGAACTGGGCATTCAAATTAAAGGAAGACACAGAGCTGGCGGAGATGCCTTGGCTACGGCGCATCTGTTTACTATGCTGGTAGAGAAAGACCCCGCTGGACTTTCCACGTTTATTCAACACGAGGTAAATCCAAAGGTTCTGCATCCGAATCTAGATCTAGAACAACTCGATGCCGTCCCCTCAAAAACGGGCGTGTACACTTTTTACAACGATACTGGACAAATCATATACATTGGCAAAAGTAAGCAGCTGAAACAACGCGTTGACCAACATCTTCGAAATACCAAGACGAAGAAAGGCATTCAGATGATGAAAGAGATTAGCCGCATTGAATACGAGCTAACGGGTTCGGAATTGATTGCTCTTTTGCTCGAATCCTCTCTGATTAAAGCACATCGACCGGTCTACAATGTGCGCTTGAAGAAAAGTAAATTTCCATACGGATTGTATGATGTTCAAGATCAAGCCGGATACCTAAATCTTCACATTGCACTTACCTCAAAACGGGATGATATTCCATTGATGAGTTTCACGACAAAGCAAGAAGGTGTCAACTATTTGACAGCCATATGTACACAATATACCCTTTGTCAAAAACTGTGTGAGCTCTACCCTACACAATCGGCGTGCTTTCATCATTCAATAAAAGAATGCAACGGCGCTTGTATTGGTGAGGAAACGACAGTTGATTACAATTCTCGCGTAAATGCACTCGCAGAGAAACTCACCTTGAGTGGTGAGAGTTTTTACTTGGTTGACAAGGGTCGTCACAAGAGTGAAAAAAGCCTTGTCTTGGTGGAGCGTGGAAGTTTGAGCGGTTACGGTTATGCTCCCTTCCATTTCAACCACCAACCGACATCCAAATGGAAACGGTTCATCGACATCTATCAAGAAGACCGAGATGCACGAAGTATTTTACGCGATTTCCTGCGCCGAAGCGAATACGCTGAGATCATTCGATTTTAATCAAAATAAAAAAGGCCCACCGAAGTGGACCTTTTCTTTTCTATATCTCTTGCGTATTACGCTTTAATCTTCTTCGTAAGGTCAATCAATAGTGGTGTCGCAATGCACAATGATGAGTATGTTCCAACGAACACACCGATCATTAAGGCGAATACGAATCCTTTAATTGCCGCCCCACCGAATAGGAAGATCACAAGGAGTACCACGAATGTCGTAAATGACGTATTGATTGTGCGAGAAAGTGTAGAGTTCAATGCACCATTGATTTCATCCGACTGCTTCACGTCTTTTTTCCACGTTAGGTCTTCACGAATTCGGTCAAAGACAATCACGGTATCGTTGATGGAGTAACCGATTACCGTCAGAATCGCCGCAATGAATGCTTGATCCAGGTCCATGTTGATCGGAAGAATTCCGTGGAAGGCAGCAAATATACCAATGACAATGATTACGTCATGCGCCAAGGCTAGGATAGCACCTGAAGAGTACTGCCAACTACCAAATCGCAACAAGATGTAAGCAAACATCATGATCAACGAAAGGACAATAGCGATGGTTGATCCTTCAATCAATTCATCCGAAACCGATGCTGAAACACTTCGTTGTTCCTCTATTTTATATGCCCCTAGCTTAGCGTTAGAAGCCTTCAAAGCAGCACCCAATTTGGCTTTCACCTCTTCATTTGCAGACTCATCTGAAAGTTTGTAGTTGGTTGTAATCTCCACAAAGAAATTGTCCTTCTTCGTCTTGATGTCCACCGATGAACCAGGCATTGTTTTCGTAATATTTTCTCTGATGTATTCAATCTCTGATTTCGCTGATTTCTCAAAGCGCACACCGAATGTTCGACCTCCGGAGAACTCTACACTTGGATTCATTCCACGTACCAGAACCATAATGAGCGATCCAGCTACCAAAGCACCTGAAATGATGTAATAGAACTTTCTATTCGCTACGAAATTGATGTTGATTTTCTTAAATGCACCCTTCGTCAATTTCGTGTCAAAATTGATAGCGATATTTTTCTTCATCATCCAGATGAATACCAAACGTGAAATGATCAAAGCCGCGAAGACAGAAGTAAAAATACCGATGATTAAAGTTGTTGCGAATGATTCGATTGGTCCTGAACCAAAGATTTTCAAGACCACCGCGGTCAAGAGTGTAGTAACGTTCGCATCGATGATGGATGAAAGGGCCATTTTGTATCCTTCGTCTATCGCTGTAGCTTGGTCTTTGCCCGCTGCAATCTCTTCACGAATACGCTCGAAGACAAGTACGTTGGCATCCACCGCCATACCGATGGTCAATACGATACCTGCAATACCTGCAAGCGTAAGCACAGCTCCAAAAGAGGCAAGTGAACCAAAGATGAAAATCATGTTGGCCAAAAGAGCGATGTCAGCAACCAAACCTGCTCTTCCATAGTAGAAGAACATGTAGGCAAATACCACCAACAAGGCAATTCCGAAGGAAATCAAACCTGCCTTCGTATTTTCGTCACCAATGGTTGGTCCTACAATCGTTTGTTCCTTGATCACACAAGGTGCTGGAAGTGCTCCTCCATTCAGAAGTCCTGCAAGGTCCTTCGCTTCTTCAATCGTAAATGATCCTGAGATTTGGGTGTTTCCACCAGTAATTGGATTAATCACTCGAGGTGCGCTATAAACCACATTATCCATCGTAATAGCTACGATACGATCTACGTTATTTCCTGTCATCTCAGCCCATTTGTCAGCACCTTCTTCGGTCATTGACAAGTCCACAGTTACTTTTCCGTTTTGGTCATCGTAGCCCGTAGTTGCATTTTTCACATCCTTCCCACCTACTTTTGCCTTGCCATTTTCAGGCATTTTCACAGCATATAAAAAGTATCCTTTGTCTTTCTTTTTATCAGAAACACTTTCTGGTTCAGATCCCCACATGAAACGCAAATCTTCTGGGAAAGCGGCCATCACATCTGCACGTGCTAGGATTTTATCCACCAATTCTTTTTGATCAACTTTCGCGTCTGCATCAACAGGCACATAACCAATGGCGTAATCACCAACAGGTTTAAAGAAGTCTGCCAAACCTTTCTCGGTGGAACCCAATGTTGTAAGTGATTCCTGTTTCGCTTTTTTCGCGGAATCTGCCGCTGCAACTGCTGCGATATCGGTCGAATCAACAACTGCGAATTCATCAACATTCACTTCTTCAGTGCGAGAAATCATTGTTGCTTCTTGCCAAAATGATTGAATTTCAGACGGCATGAACGTTTCGAAGAATTGTAGGTTTGCCGTTGAACGCAATTTCTTTGCTACTGTCACCTCATCTTGAACTCCTGGAAGCTCAATATACAAACGATTATTTGCTGGGTCTTTTTGAATGTTCGGTTGTGCAACTCCAAATTGGTTGATCCGCTTGTTCATGATTTGCTCAACACCATCCATTGATGAAGATGCAATATTTCTAAAGAAAGACTCTACGTCATCGTCTGATGATTTCGCATTCAATCCTTCAATTTCGGTAGTTCCTAATAAACGAACAACTGGGATCTTGTTGATTTTCTTATTCTCGTCGATGAACAAAGAAATGAAATCTCCGCCGCGCGATTTGTACTTGCGCATTGCCGCATCAAATGGGCGCTTAAACTGCAAGTCACGCGGATTTCTCGCATAGTTTTGAATCAACTCAGGAATGGAAATTTCCAAGGTTACAGACATCCCTCCAACAAGGTCAAGTCCAAAAGCCAAACTGCGCTTCTTGGTCTCGGCGAAGGTTGAACCAAACAAGGAATAAACAGTTTTGTCGGCCTTCTTACTAAGAATCTGGTTAATGAATGCTGATTTGGCAAGATCTTCACCCTCTGGCTGATCGAAGTGAACGTATTGTCCATTCGGCAAAAGAGCACTATCGCCTGTGGCAGCAGCCTCTTTTTTCAGCATTTGAACGCGACCATCCGCTTCTTTATCTGCTTGATTTTCTACAGAACTTGCTACCCAAGTAAATGAAAGTTGGTACAAGCATACTGCTGTTAAAATTATCGTTATGAACCAAAAAAATCCTTTGTTACGCATGTCAGAATTGTCAAGTTAATTATCAAATTAGCCCGCAAATATAGAATTTACCTTCGGCATACGCAAACTAGTTTTGATGTATTTGAGCACTTGTGGAAAAGTGTCCGAGATCTCGGCCACTTATTGATGATTTGAAGAATGAATTTCTGCCGCAAAATCAATGATTCTTTGGCAAAACACCTCCCAACTGTTTCGTTCATTCTCCTCACGAATCAACAATTTGCAGGATTCTTTTAAATCACCCCTAAAGTACATTTCGATGGACTCAGCTATATATTTTGGCTCTGCACGCTCCACCATCAATCCTGTTTTTCCATGAGTAATGGATTCTTTCAATCCTCCCACATCGGTTGCAATTACCGGGATTTCGAAATGCTTAGAAATACTGATAATTCCACTCTGCGTGGCCGATCGATAGGGCAGCACGCAAACATCTGAAGCTGAGAAGTAAAGTCCAACCTTGTCATCGGGAATATAGCTATTGAAAAGATGAACACGCTGTGAAAGTTGGTTTTGATCAATCAACGATTGGTATTCGTCGAATGAGCCATACACTTCTCCAGCGACGATCAAATGAACGTCTTTGTCAAGTTTAGACATGGCTTCGATAAGGAGATCTAGCCCTTTGTACTTTCTGATGATCCCGAAAAACAAGATGTATTTATGCTCGGGATTGAATTCAATCCCCAATGATTTCAGAGCTTCTTGTTGTTCTAATCGTGGCCCAAACTGATCGTAAACAGGATGGTCCATGCGGACATACTTTGCATCTGGCCTATACTGAAGTAAATCTGCCAAGACTTTGTCGGACATCACAATAAACCCATCATTTCTTTTTAGAAAATAGCGGTTAAAGGCATGGTCAAAAAATCTGCGCTCGTGCGGAATAACATTGTCCAAAACACTGATTCGAACGGCACGCCCCTTTAATCGTCCCAGAACAAAACCTAAACTCGGCGCAAAAAAGGTCATCCAATACTTTGTAATCACCAATTCTGGATTCGAACGCTTCAGTGCGCGTGCTGCTTTAATGTAGGTGAATGGATTGATCGTGTCCAAAATAGCATGAGAAGGGATCTTGTCCGCGACATCATTTTCTGTGACATATTGTGTTTGTCCGGGAAAAAGAATGTTCGGATACTGCCGTTTGAACGTGAATGCCTTGACATCATGATTCTTCTCCATTTCTCGAAACATCAAGGCATTGAATTGTGCAATACCTCCTCGAAAGGGGAAAAAAGTAGATAAAAATCGAATTCTCATGACACTATTTCAATGTGTTTACAGCATCGCGTACGACAGACGGTGTGATGTCATGCATACATGAATTTCCTCGGACACAGGTGTTTCCGTAATAACATTCACACGCCGATGGCGGCTCCACAATGACTCCGCGATTGTATAACTCAAACTCATGTTTATTGAAGATGGTGTTCATCAAGACCATCTTTTTCTTTAGCGCTGTCGCAATGTGCATCATCATTGACACCTGAGTCACAACAAGGTCACAACTATTCGTCAATGCAATAAATTCTGCTAAACTGAAATGCCCAGGATAAAATACCCCAGCAGCATGACCCATGCGCACATTCTTTTCATGCTCAAGTTCACCGCCAAGGAACATAGGGAAATATCCCTCTTCTCTGAGTTTCGTTGCCAACTCAATCCACGCATTTTCGCTCCACAATCGGGTATTCCAACGTGGACCGCACCCCGTATTCAAACCAACTATTTTTAAACCATTGGATTGACTTTTCATCTTTATCTTCCAAGCTTCGGCCAGGTCACTATTTAAGTGAATCAGGTAATCCTCCCCTTGAAAGTCCATGTGGCAGATGTCAAAAATTTCTTCCGGGTAACTCTTGGTATTTGCTTTTGATAAGTCGTCAAAGAACCCTGTCATTAACTTATGTTCTGCTGCTGGAGTCGCGGCAGAAAGGACGCCATCGCGCTGAATATACCCATATTTTTCAGGGGCATTTACTTTTTCCAACAGGATACAGGCCTCAGGTTCTTTGTCTAAATTGATCGCCACGTCAAAGAACGAATTCGCGATGGTAAATAAACTGGATGCATCCAAGCGATAAATGACATCAATCTGTCCATCTTTTGGTAAAATATCCGGAGATTGTGTCAACCAAGTGATGTGTGCATTTGGATACATTTTCCGAAAACGAACGACAAGTGGGGTCGTGCGGATCACATCTCCCAAGGCGCCTAACTTTAGAATGAGAATGCGTTTTTCAATTTTTGAATATTCAGCACATGATACACATACCGCACCACTCACTTTATTCGGTTTGCATGGGATTGCACCTTTAAAATGACGGCAATCAAAATGTACATCATTGATAGTCATAGTGTCGCGTTGAGGTCAATAGTAAGGGTTTCACATTGAGGAATAATCATTCAATCCCGTAACTATTGATTGTAAGAAAAAGCTCGTCTCCTTTTTTAACATTGAGTGTATCAAAATTGGAAATGTCTAAGTCTTTAAAATACTTGTACACCATCCCAATGCCTTTGGCATACACCTCATACTTTCGTTCATGACCAATTAAAGATGAAAAATCAGCCTGTTCAACGATCAGTGTGCTGTCAAAAGATAGCGCACCGATGTTTGCTTTTTTGTCAATCGCTCGGTAATAGCAATCCATGGTCGGCAGTAAATTAAATGCATTGGCATTCCACGATTTACTCAAGGTTGGTGCAAACACCAATTTAATGACGCGTTGATTCTCTTCCACCAATTCGGCGCGCCGATTTTCAATGATTGTTGTATAGATATCAATGAGGACCCAAGGATCGAGTTCAGAATTCCGGAAATAACGCAGGTAACGATTTGCCACTCTTCCTGCATTGTCAATGATCGTATCCCCAATTACCGTTTTCATCTGGTAATAGTTGGTATCATGCACTGCTTGGGCAGCGTCGTGTGTGATTTTGATCGCATCGTAAATGATGAAACGGCCGTGCGTCAAATCAAAATATTCATATGCCAGATCTGGAGCAGCATCTTGCTTTTTGCATGCATTGAGTAGGCTCAATGAAACAATGGAAATAAAAAGAAGGAAGCGGTGCGCACTTTTCATGGCTCCAAGATACAAAAAATGTTATTGATTGGGGTCAATTCCTAAGGCTTTGAATTGTGACATTTTTTCAGTCAGCTCCGTTCCTTCCAACAACCTTCCGTAATAATAGTACTGTTTTGCAGTTTCTTTACCTGCGGTACTGTAGGCATAACACCATCCATGCTGAGCACCATCCTTATACCTGAGTAAATTCATTTTTTGTCCATTGGCATGATAGGTTTCCCAAACACCATTTTTTTTATTGTTCTTAAAGGTGCCTTTTGCTTTGATTGCACCATTAAAAAAATACTCAAGACTCTCTCCTTCTCTGAGTCCCTTTGCATACATGCAGGTAGAAGAAACCTTTAAAGACTTATCATTCACGTCTTCAGGAAGATAATATAGAATAAGTTTACCGTCGAGCAAATCATTTTTATAGGTTTCGCTAGAACTCAATCTTCCTGAGGGGGTATAGTTTAACCAAATCGAATCTTTCTTGAGGTTTCTGTAAATCCCCTTACTCATCAGTCCACCCGTCTCATGGTAAAATGTAGCCATCGATCTACCCGTGCCTTCTTCGTGCACAATGATTGCCTTTTTCTTTGAATTCAGGTAATAGTAGGTAAATGTTCCAACAGGTTTATCGTCTTTAAACTGCCCTTGGTATTCCAATGCTTTACTTCTTGGGTAGGTCTTGCTCCAAGGTCCTTGCTTTCGACCCTTTGCATCTTTCTGATTGACTTGTCCGAATAGAAGACTAGGCAATAGGACCAAGCACATGATGATTACATTTTTCATTCTTCCAATCCTTTTAAAAACTCATTCAAACTATTCACCGTTGTATCTGCGGCAATTCCAATAGGTTCAACGGTGCGCACCCTGACAGTTTTCATGCCAAGTTGTTGTCCAAAGACGATGTCTGAGTCTGAATCTCCCACCATTACGCAGCGTTCGAATTGAATTTGAGGAAAATGTGATTGAGCTTTAAACGCCATACCAGGCCTTGGCTTTCTCAAGACACTTTCATCCCCATCCATCTCCGGTGCATGGTAGCAGAAATCAATTTTCCCACCATGTCCTTCTACTTCGGCGCACATATAAGCATGAACCTCTTGAAGGTTACGTTCTGTCATCAATCCTTTGCCAATTCCTTGTTGATTGGTGACTACGAAAACTCTACCAAAAATATGTGAAAGTTGAGCGATAGTTTCAGGTACTTCAGGCAAAAACTTAAACTCTTCAACAGAACGCACATAGGCGTTCATCAGACGTTCATTGATTACGCCATCACGATCGAGAAATAGGGTCCATGTGTGGTCAATTCCCCACTTCATTGTCATAACTACGTTTTTCAATCAAATAGACATTTCTAGTGGATGAATTCCTCCCTGACAACTCTGCAAGAAATCCTGGCAAATTTAGAAACAAAATTTTAATTTGCCCATCCTTAACTGAAAAAAATCTTCACAA
>CAIQQH010000110.1 GCA_903873915.1 uncultured Flavobacteriia bacterium
CATTCCACTAACTTTCGGTTCAGCAAATCATCATAGGGTGCAAGCTCAGGTTGAATTTTGGTGACAAAAAAGGTGTAGGCATTGCTGAGTGACTCATCGCGTGTGTCAATAGTCATGCGGATATAGCGCCAAGCTGCATCTTCTTCCAAAACGGCATCAAGTTCGCTGCGGTCTTGGAGCCATTTTGCCAAATCTTCGGACGAATCAATTTTGCGCTCAGTCAAAGCAATAAAATACGACTTGAGTGTATCCCATGAATCAATAACCAATCCTTCCGTTAGAAATGTGCGTGCTTGTTTTTTCAGTTCCATATTTTTAGGTATAAAAAAAGTCCACCGTAGCGGACTTCTCTTGAGTGATTTTTGAATTATTTTCCTCGGCTCGACCCAGTTTTTACCGCAGTAACTTTTTTGGCGCTGGCTGACTTTGCTGACTTTGCTTTGTCGGCAGTAACACCTTTGGCTGGGGCCTTTTTTGCAGCGGTTTTCTTTACCTCAACTTTTGGTTTTTCTTCGCTTACTGGTTCATTTGAAACTTCTGATACTTCGGGAGTTAATGCTCCTGTCTTCAATAGAAGATTGTACCACTGAAAAATCTTTTTAATGTCGGAAGGATAAACGCGCTCTTTGTCGTAGTTGGGCAAAACACCAAGAAGATATGCTTCCAAGGTGCTCAAGTTGTCCTTGTGCGATAGACCTTCTTTTCCTTCTTGTTTTTCATAGATTGCAGCGAGAATGGTTTGCAACGATGCATCTTCATCGTAGGTATAGATGCTAATATCCTCGAGTGCAGAAATCTTATCTGTCGCATACGCTGGAAAGCGTTTTTGATCAATCAGTGATTCTACAATAACATTGTTTTTGCCTTGAGCAACGACTTTAAAAAGTCCCGGTCTACCGGAAATAGCGATTATACCTGTTAATTTCATTCAGCTGTGTTTGCACTTATGTCCTACAAAAATATAAATTCTTTCGGCAAGGACTACATTCGGATGAGTTTTGATTGGAACTTTCGTTCATTTGACGTGATAAATAGCATATATATGCCCTTTTCAAGGTGCTCAATGGAATACTTGTCCGTGGATATTTCTTTCAATTCAACAACTTTTCCGTGCTGATCCAACATTTCTATGTGGTCAATGGACTCGATTCCAAGGATTGTGAACATTCCGTCGCTTGGATTTGGGAAAATTGAAACGTGCTCTTCTGAAGTCGAAGGAACTCCTGCACCAATAGAAAAAGGCGCTGTTTCGGTGATGCATCCATCAGGACTTACACAATAACAGGTATAAACGCCATATGGTGGAAAGATTTCCAAGGTTTGAGATGTGGCACCTGGTATGTCTTGGCCGTTCAGTGTCCATTGGTAAGTACTAAATGACAAGGTAGCGAGCACATTTCCCGATTGAAAAATAGGTAACATCGGAAGGGTGTCCAATTGCACAACATTGAGTGTTGCTGTTGTTGCTTTACACCCGCTAGAATTATACACAATCGCGGATATTGGCCCTACAGTACTCACAGAATTTGGATTCGCAGTTGTCCCATCAGACCATATTATTTCTGAAATCCCGCTTGATGTGTCGACTAGAATGTCTGTTGCTCCATTTGGACAAAAGCTTGGGGTTCCAGAAAGAGTAGGTGTGAAATTCGCTTGCAGAAGGAGGTTTAATGCGTGAGGTTTCCCATGACCGTAGGCATTGTTGGGAACGCTACCGGTATAAAAATCAGTAAATGACGTAGCGATGAGTGCCTCTTTAAAGTCTGCCCATGTCGAATGTCCGCATTTTTCCAAGTAGAGCGCTGCAATTCCCGCAACTGTTGGCGACGCCATTGAGGTCCCACCATTGCGTACATGCCAACCTCCAGAATCAATGGCTGCATTGTTGGCTGGATTCAACAAGAAGGCCATCGGACCAGAGCCCAAAGTGACATCCCCTGAAGCGGAAACATCCGGCTTAATAATGTCATGTCGACTTGGACCCTTGCTCGAGTTTGGACTTAATTTCCCTGGGTGCGTCATGTCTGAAGCGGGATAGTACTGGTTTCCGTTGTTGTCGATATGCCCCAATCGACAGCGCACATTGCCCACTGAAATTACCTTTTCAGAGCAGTTCCAAGAAGAAACGATGGTTTGCAAGCTATCGGGTGCGTGGTAATGTGCAATAGGCGGATACACAGCCGCTGATGGCAATGCATTGACAATGTTATTCAAACCGAGCCATGCGCCACTCCACAAATCGTAGGATCCAGAACCAGTTGTGATGAATCGATAGTGATACGAGGTTGTATCAATATGGGTAAACAAAGATTGTAGGTGAAATGCTCCATCGATCTTCTCTGTGTAGGTTTCAATGGTTGCAATTCGGTTTCCATTGCTGTTGTAAATGGTATCGTACAAGGAAACATCTAGATTTGCCATGGCCATTCGAAAGTCACTCTGCCCACGTGAAGAATAAGTACCGCTTGGGAGGTTCGCACCAAAAGCAAATTGATAGGTCGCTTCGGTGGTATCGGACCACAAATCAAAAAAGATGGTGTTTGGACCAAAAGCAGCTTGACTGCTCGAATTGTTTGAAAACCATACAAAGGAGGTGTCTGTGTCAACAGCCCCACGTACGTGGTATTTCCCTTTGTTTCCAGCATTTCCAGCTGCACAGACAATGATTCTTCCTTGTTGTTCGTCTAGCAACTGTTCCATCATTTCCGATGCTGGATCGTTTCCATCGTGGCTGCCTAAATAGGTACCCAAACTTAAATTCACAACGGCAGGCAAACCAAGACTATCTGCAACTTTAAAAATATAATCGCAAGCATCGGCAATGGTCAAGGTCCAGTTGGGCAAATTGAAGTCTGTTTCAACAACAATAATTTTGCTATTCGGCGCCATGCCTTTGTTCGATCCATTTGCTGTTCCATTTCCCGCACCAATTCCTGCGACTGAGGAGCCATGTGCTGTACCTATTTCATTACTCGTGCACGACCCATTGTTGATGTCCTGTTCTGTCCAAACGATTCCATAGTTGTAAGGTTGTGGAACAGTACCTCCAGCACTAAGCGTATGGTCCCAATAACGCAAAACTCGGGTGTTTCCATTGGCGTCGATGAAATCGGGATGATTGAAATCGAGTCCCTGATCGACAAATCCAATGATGACATTTTCGCCCGTGTAGGCACCACCTAAACCTGGACCGCCTGCATGCACAGGGTTCACAAAATGCATCAAGCGCGCGGTGTCGGCAAGTGCAACGGGAGGTGCAAATTCGTAGTAATAAGAGTTGAGCGATCCGTTTTTTATGTGCTCATCGACCCATTTGGGAGTCACTGTGACATAAATCCAATTCTTCGTGGTGCATTTTACGGGAATTCCATCGTTCCGCAATGTCTCTAAACTCAATGCATTGTTGGGAATGCAAAAGGCCACTGCGGCATTTGGTGAATGTGCCAAAAGGGATTTAAATCCAAGGGCCTCTTTTTGACCAAAAGTGAATATTGAGATGAATACAGCGATGAAAGCTGTAATAAAAACTCGTAAGTGCGTAGTGTACATTGTGCTCATTTGTGCGTAAAATTAATGCGATCGAAAAATATAACAGCCGATTTTATTTTCTTTCGTATCTTTCGGGCTATAAATTTTCAAAAAACAATAATACATCATTATGATTAGATTTTTCAAACAATTTACTGCAGCTGCCTTTGCAGTGCTATTTTCGGGTCTTGTTTGGGCTCAGGAAGCTGAAATTATTAACTGGTACAATGGAAAAGGACCAGGAATGGAAACGGAAGCAGCTTACAAGTTGTTGAAAAGCCGTAAGTCAACTACGGTAGTTGTGGCGGTCATCGATTCAGGGATCGATATTGAACATGAAGATTTGAAGGGGAAAATCTGGGTCAACACAGACGAAATCCCAGCGAATGGGATCGATGACGATAAAAATGGCTACATCGATGATGTGCACGGATGGAACTTTTTGGGCAACGCGAATGGTGAAAACCTCGATGCTGCCTGCTTGGAAAAGACCAGAATCTTAAAAAAATTAATGGTGAAATTCGATGGGGTTGATCCTGCAACATTAAATGCCAGTGAAAAGAAAGAGTACGAGTTGTATGAAAAAGTGAAATCTGAAATTGAAACGTCACGGGAAGAATACAGCGGTTATCTAGGTCAAATGGACATGTTGGCCATGATGATTGACCAGGTTCCAACGATGGTGGGCAATGCACTTGGAAATCCAAAGTACACACTGAAAGATTTGCAAAAATGGCATCCGAAAGACGAGCAAATGGCTCAGTTGCGTGAATTTGCGATGGCGATTGCAACAGGTGAGTTTACAAAAGAGGTGATCGAAGAACAAAAGAAG
Source organism: uncultured Flavobacteriia bacterium (assembly GCA_903873915.1). Lineage (GTDB taxonomy): Bacteria > Bacteroidota > Bacteroidia > Flavobacteriales_D > Crocinitomicaceae > M0103. The sequence goes on from CAIQQH010000110.1 coordinate 4,361, forward strand.
CAAATCAACGATATGTTGGAGTACAACTTGAACGTGGATTACGATGACCGCGCAGTTATTGGGGATGATCCATCAGATTTTTCTGACAAAAACTACGGAAATTCAAATGTTGAAGGTCCAGACGCATTGCATGGAACACACGTAGGTGGGATCATCGGTGCAGTTCGTGGAAACGGACTTGGAGGTGACGGAGTTGCAAACGATGTAAAATTGATGGTGCTTCGCGCTGTTCCGAATGGTGATGAGCACGATAAAGACATCGCTTTGGCCATTCGCTATGCCGTTGACAATGGAGCGCAGGTCATTAACATGTCATTTGGAAAAGGCTACTCGATGTATGCTGAAGAAGTGTATGCGGCATTCAAATACGCAGATTCAAAAGGGGTGTTGTTGGTGCACGCCGCTGGAAATGACAATGCAGATGTTGATGCAGACCCGAATTTCCCAACGTCAATGTACAGCTTCCAAAAGGAGCCGTTTGCACATTTCTTAACGATTGGTGCATCTACTCGCGTGGCGAAAGGTAAATTGGCGGCTTCGTTTTCGAACTACGGGCAAACAAAAGTAGATGTGTTCGCTCCAGGTTTTGAAATTTACAATTCTGTGCCACAAAGCAAGTATCAAAAATTGCAAGGGACATCAATGGCAGCGCCAATGGTTGCAGGAGTTGCTGCGATGCTGCAGAGCTATTTCCCAAGCTTGACGATGAAAGAAATCAAAGACATCATCATGACCTCATCAACGAGCTACAAAGGAACGAAGCAAGCGTTGCCTGGATCAGATGAGGCCGTTGACTTCGGTAAAATGTCAGTTTCTGGTGGAGTAGTCAATGTGAAGAATGCAGTGAAAATGTGTTTGGCATTGGAGAAATCCAAAGGGATGGTGAAAAAAGGATAAGAAAAAATAAGTAATTTGGAGGGGCTGTTTTCGAAGAGCCCCTTTTTTTATGCATTATGAAAAATCTAATTGCCATTCTTTCATTTATAATACTCGCTCAGTCGAACGCCATTTCACAAGAGGTGAGTACAGAGCTGTTGTTGAACACCCTGATTGATCAATGGCACCTTGATGCTGCCCAAGCCAAGTTTGAGGATTACTTCGCCATCACAGGAGAGGATTTCGTTTTTCTCGGCACTGCGCCAGGTGAACGCTGGAACAAAGAAGAATTCGCTGCTTTTTGCAAACCTTATTTCGACAAAGGAAAGGCATGGGATTTCAAAGCATCCAATCGACATTGGAGTTATTCAAAAAATGGAAAAATGGCATGGTTCGATGAAGATTTGGACACCTGGATGCTCGGTTGTCGTGGTTCGGGCATTATGATTCTTGAAAAAGGCGAATGGAAAATCGTATACTACAATCTTACTGTGTTGATTGAAAATGAGAAGATGAAGGAGTTTATTGAGTTGAGGGGTGGAGAATGAAGAATTAAAAATGATGAATGAACGATGAAGCATTTCAGGTTTCAAGGGCGTTTAGAATGTTAATTTGGGCTTAACAGCTGGATTTATCTAATTAATTACATTTGCAAGGATCAAAAGAAAAAAACACATGAAAAATTACTTAATTATTTTAGTAATCGGCTTGGTAACGAGTTGTACCAATGCGCAAAAAAGTTCGGGAACGAATGTGCCTGAGTCCGTTACAAACGCTTTTGTGAAGAAATACCCGATGGTCAAAAAGGTGTATTGGGAGAAAGAGGATGCGCATTATGAAGGAGAATTCATGGATGGCCAAATTGAAAAATCAGTAGTTTTTGACGCGAATAGAGCTTTTCTAGAGGAAGAAACTGAAATCAATGTTTCGGAATTGCCCGTTGTAATTCTAGACTATTGCAAGAAGAATTATTCGGATCATAAAATGACGGAAGCCGCTAAAATCGTAAACGCCAAAGGTGAGGTTTGCTTTGAAGCGGAAATGAGAAAAGCAGGGAAGGAATTTGATGTCATCTTTGATGCACAAGGGAATGTCATTTCCGGTGAAGACGAGTAGGTCGAATCCATCAAGGCACACAATACAAAGTATCGTACCAAGGCGAAATTCCAGCCCAGATTCCTAAAGCACCACTTATGTTTGATGGAATATTAACTGGAGTAGCAAATGGATTTCCATTGGAGCTATTTTGTGCTTCCCTTCGTTCGAAATAGGAATAAACGGCATCATCAACACGTGACATTTTTATGACTACATAATCATTCAATTTGAAGTGACGTTTGAATCCAGATGGATAGGTGGTGTCTTTTTTTGAATAATAGGTATTAAATTCCAATGTTAACCCATCAAAAAATTGATCGCTAAAATAAGGGGAGGAGGAGCTTCTAAAAATGTTGTCCTTGGGACCATTACCTGTATCGGTGATCACTTTCATTTCCCATTTATAGGCATTGTTTTGCCCAGCAGGATCTGTCAATTTTGCATTGCAATACCCATAGATGGAATCAGCAGACTCCGGAATCCATGATAAGGTGTCTAAAGCCACAGGAGGGGCCAAGGTGGTCGAGCCTGACAACGTCTTTCCCTGATCTACGATGGTCAAGGTGTAGGTCTTGCCAACCACGCCAAGCATGGCTGGATTTGTTGTCGAATAAACATATAAAGGAACTGCTTGAACATCCGAAAGCTCAGCGCGAAGCATTTCGGCGACTGTTTTTTGAGATTCAATGGGTAAACTGGACACCGCCAAATAGTCTAAAGAAATTGTTGTGGTTCCATCACTTACCGAAACAGTAGCATCGGCAATAAATGAAGCGACATAGGCACTCAACAAAGCAGGAGAATATAAATCTTGCGACCTCGATAACAATACAATGGGAAAACCTCCTGTTTCAATTCGCCCGTCAACGACCACCTGTGCTTCATAGCCGGGAATGTCTATATGGACTTCCTTCGTGCAAGCATGGAGCACAAACACCAAACTGAATAATGCGATAAAGGTAGTTTTAACCATCTTAGGGTTTCTTGGTCAATGAAACGACAGAATCTACGGTAATCTTGGTCCCCATCATATCGATGACTGTCGTGATTTTTCCGCCTACTGAAACAAACATTCCTGCTGTGTAATTGAAACTTGAAGTTAAGGCGCCATTCATCTCAGGGGCCATTCCTTTGGTCATGCTCATCATGGCTTGATCTTCAGGTGTCATTTCCATTTGGTCTTCCATTCCAGACATTTCCATGTCGAATGAACCTTCTTCTGTTTGACCATTGGCCGAACCACTGAACATATCTGCTGTTTTATCCGTGGCAATCGTTTGATTGATTTTTGCCAATCCGGCAGCCATGGAAACGACTTTGATATCTACACCATACATGCCTGCTTTGCACGAATAGGTGTTTCCAGCAGCAACTTTCCCCTCGGGCAAGGCCAACAATGACAGTAAATCATAGGGGAAAACCTCGAGTTCGTCGCTTTCTTCGTTGGCCTGAGGTGTTACCTTCTTTGTGGTTTTCATGGTTGCCACGGTATAACCGGCTTTCAATTTCCCTGTTGTTGGATCAAACTCAGCATAAACGTCGATTTTCTCACCGTTCATTTCTGCTCCAGCACTTACTCCACCTTCGTCTGCCGAACCATAAACCAACATGTTGGATGTTGGCGTTGTAAGCAAGTACACTTTTTTCAAAAAGGTGAAATTCCCTTTTTTGTCAACTGTAATCGCGCTTTGTACAGCATTTTTAGGAACGTTGGCAATAGTAGCCACTGTCATCCCCTTTGAATCTTTGACGGTGTAATTGAACAGGTAAATATTTCCCGTTGCGGTTCCAGCAGCATCCACTGATTGTATGGCCAATGAAAAATCAATGGTTGTAATGTACTTCTCTTTGATGTTCATTCCCATGACAGACGTCGTGATGTCGTCCGCAATATTGGCATTGAAGGAATAGATTCCACCAGCTTTCCAACTATAGTTCAATTCTTGAGTAAATGCGGATGAGGTAAGAAGAA
>CAIQQH010000111.1 GCA_903873915.1 uncultured Flavobacteriia bacterium
ACAAAACGAGAATGAGAGCGAGAGCGTCATTAACTTCGTTGCAGCTTCGCAGTCTCGTTTTTGTTTTACTTCATTCTCGTTCTGCTTCTCATTCTTAATATCTGTATCTTCCCAATCCAACACACCCTATAAATCCCTATAAAAGTTAGATTTCTCTACCTCCGGGATCACGAAAACAAAACGAGAATGAGAGCGAGAGCGTCATTAACTTCGTTGCAGCTTCGCAGTCTCGTTTTTGTCTTACATCATTCTGATTCTCACTCTTCATCAATGTTTTTTTTCGGATACTGTCCACTCCATCACCCCACTCCAAATTCTCGTGAAAATTAGATTTTTCGACTGACAAGAATACAAGTGGAATCTACATTATAAACTTTACCAATGGCAAACCATTAAAATGGTTGATTCATTTCCTGAAAAACCATTCTCATACCCCGGGTTAAAACCCGGGGCTATGATAAACGAATCTAACATTTCAAATGACTCCACAACTTTTGGTTATGATCTTTCTGCATATTACCCCATCTCGATTATTTTCAACCATTCTTCCCAACCCATATTTTTTTAACTTACCTTTAACGCGAAACCATTCGAAATACTTCGCATGAGCAAGTGGACAATCAAATTCAAAAAATTCTTTAATATCCTAGGGCCAGGATTGGTTACCGGTGCATCTGATGACGATCCATCAGGAATTGCGACCTACTCACAAGCGGGCGCAGCTTATGGCTTATCCACGCTTTGGACCTCCATTGTGGCATTTCCACTTATGGCTGGAATACAGCAGATGTGCGCGCGCATTGGGATTGTTACGCAACGTGGATTGTCCGGTGTGATCAAACAACATTATCCAAGACCTATACTCTGGCTCATGATGCTGTTTAGCTTTCCGAGTATTGTTATGAATATTGGGGCCGACATTGCCGGAATGGGCGCAGTGGGTAACATGCTCTTCCCTTCCATCGACGCTTCCTTTTTCAGTGTCACGTTTACGCTTATTCTTTTGGTGATGATCATCTACCTCCCCTACCATCGCATCGCATCGATTTTAAAGTACTTGTGCATCGCTTTGTTTTTCTATTTGGTCGTTCCATTTCTGTACGATCAAGACTGGGGAAAAATTGCCTATTCTACATTTGTCCCTCACATTGAGATGAACAAGGAATATCTCGCTGTGTTGGTAGGAATTCTCGGCACCACCATTTCCCCTTACCTGTTTCTGTGGCAAACTTCTGTTGAAGTGGAGGAACTGAAACAAAAGAAGAAACGTATTTACATCAATGGCCGCTTATTGAGTGACATGCGTCAAGATGTAGACTTCGGAATGGCCTTTTCTGGCCTTGTGATGTTTTTTATTATCCTTACCACGGGAACAGTATTGCATCAGCAAGGAATTACACAAATCGATACGGTTGAACAAGCAGCTAAAGCCTTACAACCACTAGCTGGCGATGCTGCCTATTTACTTTTCGCATTGGGGGTCATTGGAACAGGTTTAATCGCTATTCCAGTACTTTGCGGATCTGTCTCCTACCTCATCACCGAATCGTTTGATTTACCCGAAGGCTTGGACAAAAAGTTCCACGAAGCAAAGGCATTTTACACCGTCATTGCGGTATCGCTCATCATTGGTTTGTCCTTGAACTACATCGGCATCTCACCGGTCAAAGCACTGATTTATTCGGCGATTTTGTATGGTTTAACAGCGCCTGTGATGATTGCCATAATTCTGCACATCTCCAACAACAAAAAGGTGATGGGCAAACACACCAATTCACGCATAGCGAATGTACTTGGGTTTATTGCATTGATTTTAATGACGACCTCCGCAGTGGCCTTGATTTATTTTCAGTTTGCATGATGGGGATAAATTACACCGTCAAAACGTTGTATACTCACAAGGGGGAAACCATTAAAATGGTTGATAAATTACGATAAAATAAATTTTCACACCCCCGGTTTGAAACCCTATTCCCCAGGTTGAAACCCTTTTCCCCCGATTGAAACCCTTATCCCCAGGCTGAAACCAGGGGCTAGGTGAAACAAAAAAGGCGCGATTCACACCGCGCCTTTTTCAATTATTATTTTCCTTCTTATTTCTTCACAATGCGGTAGGTGTATTGATTTGCAATGCGCAATTCATACATCCCTGACGCCAATGCATCGATTGAAATTTCTGTGTTATTTCCTGTCAATGTACCACGACGAATGACTTTTCCCGTCACATCGTAAATGGCATATTCAGCGTTATCAAGTACTTGAGAAAGTGACACAAACACTGAATTATCGGCTGGAACAGGATACACGCGGATCCATTCTGGTGAGTTCTCACTCAAACCAACACCTGTGATGGTCACACTTTGTGTAATCGTATCTGATCCACAACCATTCGATGCAATCAAGGTAACAGTGTATGTTCCATTTGATAAATAAGAATAGGTCGGGTTCGCTACTGTTGAAGTCCCTACTCCATCGCCAAAGGTCCAAGACCAAGAGGATGCATTCGTCGATGTACTTGTGAAGCTTGCATTTCCTCCAGTTACACTGTTTGTAAACGCCGCAGTTGGCGCTCCTGGATTGACTGTAATTGCCAAGGTACTTGCCGCACTGTTTCCACATACATTCTCTGCGGTCACAGAAATTGTTCCTGAGGTGATGTCTGAAGTGATGTCGATGATACTTGATGTACTCATTCCTGTCCATGTTGCCGGGATTGTCCAATTGTAGGTAACATCTGGCACAACGACTACTGAATAGGTATTGGTTGTATTTGCACAAATGGCCGATGGACCTGTGATTGCCGATGGTGTTGATGTCGGTGCAACCACCGTGATATACGCCGGCTTGTTCATCGTTGTTTGTGATGTTCCGTCACTAACAGTTAATGTTACGTCATAAACCCCGGGAGTTGTATAGGTAACAGACGGATTCTGAACCGTCGATGTTGCTGGTGTTCCACCAGGGAATTGCCAGAACCATGAGGTTGGCACTGCACCACTTGTTGAATCAGACATATTTACAGTGGTGTTGGTACACACAGTCGAGATGCTTGCTGCGAAATCACAGCTCAAGGCAGAAGTCAAATCGTTCCATTTCCACATTCCATTTGCGGTGGCGCTTGTGTTGAACCAACCTGACCAACCAATAGATGTATTGATGAAATCGACATACAAGTGCTGTTCAGTATCGATTAGGTTCCAGGTTGTTCCGTTGTCAGTGGAGTACGACGAACCTGCTGCCCCTGTAGCCGCACCCGTTGTAAATACGGTTGATGTTCCTTCGATAAAGCAGAGACCATCTGTGTAAACAGGACCAGTAGTCGTTACAGCCGTCCATGTTGATCCGCTGTTTGTGGATTTCCAAACACTTCCCGCTTGGTTGATGATGATTCCATTTGTCAATGACGAGAAGGAAAGATTCGCAGAGCTTCCGGCTACATTGGCACCACCAAAGTCAGTCACTGGCGATGTATATACCGCCCAAGAAACTCCTTTGTTTGTGGAGTGGTAGATTCGTCCTTTGCTCGTAGTAAACCAAACACTATTCCCTACCACTTCCATTTGACGGGTATAGCCAAACTCACTGGCTTGTGGATTTGGAATACTAGCCCCTGGAACAAGTGTCCATGTCGTCCCTCCATTTGTTGTACGGTAAATCTCAAATTCGTTGTTGATTGGATCTCCCATACACACACCTTCAAGGTCATCCCAGAAGTAAACAGTATTCGTAAACGACGCCGCATTGCTGTATGTTGCTGTATTTTGACGCGTCCAGGTAGTTCCTCCATTGGTTGTAATCCAGATTCCTCCTGTTTGCCCAGCTGCATTCGGAAATGCTGCCAACCATGCTTTCGTTGCACTCTGCGCGTGGATCATTCCGATACCGAGCGCTGTATTATTGATGCTTATATTACCTGGTGTCCATGTCGCACCCCCATTTGTTGTCTTCGTAAATTGTTGCACATTCGCCGTACCACCTGAACCATCGTAAGCTACTGCCCAAACGGTATTTTGATCGACAATCGAAATATGAGAAATTCCACGACTCGCTGTGGTAAATCCAGAATTTTGCACCAACCATTCTCCATAAGGCGGAATACTCACATTGATGTAATTCGTTCGCGTGTAGGTCTGTGTACTTTGACTATTTGTTGCTGTCAAACTCACACTGTAAACTCCAGCCGTAGCGTATGTAATTGCAGGAGGCGTTGCGCCTACAAATGTCGCAGGTGTTCCACCAGGGAAACTCCATGTATAGTTCGTGATTGGTGAACCTCCATCTGCCGAAAGATTGGTAAAGTTTACTGAACTCCCTTGAATAATCAACGTTGGTGTACCCGAAAAGAATGGCAAAGGATCTCCAGTAAGAGTTGCCTGCACACATTGTAAAGCAGCAGGTGCGTTTATACGAGGACCAATGGCTTGATTGATATTCACACCAGTAGATGTCAAACAACTAAGCACTGCGGCAGGTGTCAACGTTGGATTTATACTCAACATTAAACCCACCAAACCTGCTGCAAATGGTGTTGCCATGGATGTACCCGACATTTGATCGTAACCATTGCCATTTGAGGTGTAAACCGTGCTAAACAATCCACCAAATGATGCCCCTCCTGGAGAAGCGATATCCACATAAGGTGTTGTTCCGTTGTAATTTGAGAAGCTAGAGCGAGAATCATTTGAGTTTACAGACCCTACACAAATTACATTGTTGTAAGCACCTGGGTACATGAGTGTTGTTACAGCATCGTTTCCTGCTGCTGCCAAAAATACAACTGTAGGATAGGCATTGATTAAGGTTTGGAAACTCGCCGAAGCTGAAGGACCACCAAAGGACATACTTACCACATTGGCGCCATTTTCACACGCCCATTGAACACCTTGGTACGAATAATATACACTTCCTGAAGTCGCTGCACTGTTTGGAGTAGCTTTCACACCAATCAATTGAACATTAGCACCTAGCGAAGCAATCCCTTTTCCGTTGTTGATGTCAGCCGTTGCAAGTCCAGCGCAGTGTGTGCCGTGTGACCATCCAAAGTCAGCCGTAGAAACCAAAGGTGGAGTCGCATCAGCGTCATTGTCTGCCACATCGTATTGAGCATACGTTGTTAAGTCTTGGTGTCCACAGAATACAGCGTTATCTACAATAGCAACCTTCACCGTGGAACTACCTTGAGAGATGTTCCAAGCAGCTTCTGAACCCACAAGCGTATGGTACCATTTGTTGTTTCCAGAATGGTAAGGGTCATTTGGAACGAAATCAATTTTGTAGATCGGTTCCTTTTCAACGAATTCTACATTGGGCAACTTGCTCAATTCACGAATCAAGGCATCAATTTGCGCATACTCCGAGAAGTGAATGCGGAAGATGTTTTGCAAGCTTGGTTTGTAGGTAAAGTAACTTGGTTTTTCCAATTGCGTCACCGTCATTTGTTCAAATACCGCAGCTATCTCAGGGTATTTAGCGATGTCGACAATCAATGAATAATCATTTTTATCTTTCTGATATCCATTGTGTTGAACAGGATCATTTTTCAATTTGAACATGATTGTTCCATCAAGGAAATCAGACGAATAGCTTTGGGAAAATCCCAATTGAACGAGGCACAAAACGGCCAGGAGAGAAGTAAACAGTTTCATATTAGCAAGAATTTGAGCGAAAGATACGGAAAATTTTATGGCGAAGCCAATTCAGGATTTGATCCCTGCGGGAATTTGATGGCGGAGCCAATTCAGGATTCGAAGTGCATTCAAGTCTTAAGATCTTAAAATCATGATATCTTGATGTCTATGAGAATTTGGTGCTGCGCAATTTAGAATTTGATCCCTGCGGGAATTTGATGCTGCGCAATTTGGTGGCGGAGCCAATTCAGAATTTGATCCCTTCGGGAATTTGATGGCGGAGCCAATTCAGGATTCGAAGTGCATTCAAGTCTTAACATCTTAAAATCATGATATCTTGATGTCTATGAGAATTTGGTGCTGCGCAATTTAGAATTTGATCCCTTCGGGAATTTGATGCCAGAGGCAATTCGGAATTTGATGCTTCGCAATTTAGAATTTGATCCCTTCGGGAATTGGGGATTTGATCCCTTCGGGAATTTGATGCCAGAGGCAATTCGTAACTCGTAATTCGTAATTCGTAATTTTCTTAAGCCACCGAAGTACGGGTAAGTCTTTTGTCTTTTGTCATTGAGCGAAGCGGTCTTTCGTCTATTATCCTTCCCTGTTATTTTTCGCTGCGCCCAGCGTTACAATCAAGCACACCTAAAAACTCCGTCCTATGCGCAATCTAAGTTCATTCTTTGCACTCTTTTTTTTGTCTGGATTCATGGCACTTTCTACTGAGATTTCTGAGTCTATGAATGTGTTTACCTACGGAAATGGGAAATCTAGATTGTTTGTGTTGCGGCTATACAGCGATGGTCACTATGAGCATTTGTTTTGTACGAAATCGGATGTTAAGGTGGATAGTGGGCTTTTCAATTTGAAGCACCATAAATTGACTTTTGACTCCAAGTCGAAGCGCCGTGGGAGTCAGTCGCTGAAGGAAAAATTCTTTTTCATTCGAGGGGAACGACTTTATGAAAAACGATGGGAGGCAATGCTCGGCACCAATTGTTTGGGCGCTCAAACAACAGATAGTATTTATTTTAAATCCATCGACTATAACCCTTTGAATCCAAATCCTACAGTGCTTAAAGAAGAAAAAACGGCAAGTGAAAAAAACCCGAGCGACCAAGCAAAAGTATATTTCATGAAACTTTTTAATGATTTTGCACCTACCTACAAAAGTTTTATCGAAACCAACTACTGCGGACCTGGATGCTACTATTCCGTTGTCAATAATGCAAGTGTTCCCGCTAGTAAGGACACTACCAATGACCGATTGATTCATAGTTTTAACACGGTGGTTCATGAATCTACCCATCATTTCAACTCGCATACTGAAATCTGTGTAGATCCAACGATAATCATCCAATTTCAAAGAACACCCACCTACACGTCGGAAAAGTTTCTGTCAATTGTTCCAAAGGAGGCTTCCGATAAAATCTTTCGATTAAAATCCTATGTAGGCAATGGCAGCGGGGTGAGTGCCAATCTATCTGGAATTTATGGCATAATGGATGAATTTTCAGCATACCGCAATGGGACAAAAGCTTCTCTTGACGCGGCGCTTGCAGCGAAAACGGCAAAAAACGAAAAGAGAAAGTTGGACTTTATCAAGGAAGCCCTTCCTACGTATTTTGCGTATTATGAATTTCGACTTTTCATTTCCTGGTACTTAGACTACGGAGCAAAATACCAACCAGCCATGCACAAAGCACTGATGGAGAATACAAACTTCCGAGTCGCATTTACCTTACTGGAGCAAGGTTTTAAGGAGGACATTAAAATTATGGAAAAGCTTGTCGCCGAAAATCCATCCGAGAAATGGTCTTACGACTATTACGAGAAAGATTATGTGGCTTATTGTAAAGAGCTTCTTGTAGTCCAAGAGAAAACACTGAGCAGTTTTCGAATTGCTGGCGTAACGCCACAGAACTACAGTCAATTTATCACTCAACCTTGACCCATTTTTAACTAAAAACAATAACATGAAAAACCTCGTTTTTATCTACTTGCTTGGCACGACTTGGTCCATCTTCAGCCAGTCTACAGATGAGCTATTTCTGGGCTGCGGAAATGCCTATTTTGTAGACGCCAACGAAGGATCTGAACTTTTTAGCACCTGTCGAGAAGAAGGATGTTTGATGTATGTTGGCACCCGATTTTGCGATACCTTGCGTTCTGTGGCCTATTATCAAGATGAAGTATTTACAGGAACTGCGCGTTACGTATTCGAAAACCAACTACTTGCCGAGTATACCTTCAAAGATGGATTGGTGCAACATTTCACCAATTACTTCAAAGACGGGAAAGTTTGGGTTGACGCCGAATACAAGGACGGTGTGCATCACGGAACGAAAAAAGAGTTTTTGGAAGATGGATCTATTTACTCCATTGAGCACTTTACAGATGGCATCTTGAATGGCGAATATTGTCGAAGATTGGATCGCATTGACTATGGTGATGGTGAAAGTTATTTCTTATTGAAAGGGCTTTATGTCGATGGTTTGCGCGAAGGTCCTTGGGTAATGGTGCGTGACGATGCCGAGAACTACGGCTGCGACAATGGAACAGTTTACGAAACCCAGACCTACCTCAATGACTCCTTGCACGGCGAATACCGCATGTACTATCCGAATGG
>CAIQQH010000112.1 GCA_903873915.1 uncultured Flavobacteriia bacterium
CCAGCACCCATTTGTCGAAGTCGTTTTTAGAATCGCCGTAAGGGTTTAAAGGCTTTAATTTTAAAACATTCGCATGGTCATCCGAGTAGCCAAATTCACCTAAGCCATAGGTTGCCGCCGAACTGGCATACACCATAGGAATATTGAATCGAACACAAGCCTTCCAAACATCCTTTGAAAAGGAAACATTCAATTCATCAAAAATGGCTTTATCAAATTCCGTTGTATCGGTGCGTGCGCCAATATGAAAAACGAATTCCACTTCCGAACCAAAGTCCTCCAACCATTTTGAAAAATTAGAGCGGCCAACTTTTGCCAGCATCATTTTTCCGTTGAGGTTTTGGTCTTTTTCTGTTTTTGAGAAGTCGTCAACCACCACAATGTTGGTATATCCTGCTTTATTTAAACGGCTTACCAGACAACTTCCGATAAACCCAGCGGCACCAGTAACGACAATCATAGCAGGACGAATAGGTGGTGGTTAGAATAATCCGTTTATTTCGGCATCAATCGATGTGATGATTTTACCTAGGTCTTCTTGGTTTTCAGGGAAGCGGTTGTTGTCCACGTCGATGATCAGCAATTTCCCTTTGTCATAGGTAGAAATCCATGCCTCGTAGCGCTCATTCAAACGTTTTAAGTAATCCAGGCGAATGCTCTCTTCATATTCACGTCCACGCTGTTGGATTTGATTGACCAAGGTTGGTACACTTGCGCGCAAATAAATCAATAAATCTGGAGAAGAAACAAACGAATCCATCAGGTTGAACAATGAAAAGTAGTTTTCAAAGTCACGCGTCGTCATCAAGCCCATCGAGTGAAGATTCGGCGCAAAGATGAATGCATCTTCATAGATTGTTCGATCCTGAATCACATTTTTATCCGTTTCCTTAATTTCTTGAATTTGAGTGAAACGACTGTTCAAATAATAAATTTGAAGGTTGAAAGACCACCGTTGCATATCTTCATAGAAATCATTGAGATACGGATTATGTTCCACATCTTCAAAGTGAGTATCCCACCCGTAATGCTTTGCTAACAAGCGTGTTAATGTTGTTTTTCCCGATCCGATATTTCCAGCGACTGCAACGTGCATGATGATTGATTTTTGAACTGACTAAATTAAGATAAATGATTCAACTTCTACCCCCAATGCGCAGAGTATTTTAAAATTTTATCCGCTGTGCGGAAATAATAAAATCCACCCGAAAAATGGAGTTCCCTAATTCCCAAAACTGGCAAAGGGCGCGGATCAAGCATTTGTTCTTCTCCCTTATGAACAAAGAGTTGATTGTCGATAATTCGGACGAGATATCCGTCATACACTGTAAAATCGGACAAGTTTGACGCTGCAACAGACCATTTCAAGGTTCCGTAAATGTCGAAAATAAAAATTTGACCAAGGCGATCGGAAACATAGAGGTCATTTTGATTTTCCTCCATCTTAACGAGTTCACCTATCCCCGTAATTCCTTGCATGTTTCTTACTTCCTGTGACTGCTTCACGCTACCTAAACTCATCAATTGAAGTCTTGAATTGAGTTGGTCAAAGACCCACAATTTATCCGGCTGCGCTGAAATGGCAATTTTTGTTGCGTTCAGGATGGCATGTAGGGACAAATCGATACAGGCTTCACTAAGGGTTAAGGTATTGTCCAAAATGCATATGGATTGTTGTTCTTCAGAAAACACAACAAGTTTCATGGTATTCATGGGTTCAATCGCACTCAATCGTCCAAAGGACTTGATGCTTTGAGAAAATCTTACCCGCAGTGTTGAATCATATTTCGTTATTTTCTTGTAATTGCTCACATATACATTCCCAAGAACATCCACCGACCAAATGTCATCTTCAGCAATTGGCACTTCACCACAGAGTTTCCAATTGAGCGTGTCTTGCGCAGAAAGCGACACAGAGGTGATTAGAAGAAAAGCAGAAAGGATGAATTTTCTTATCATACATGGTGTGTATTTCGCGCCAATTGGAGCACTTGATCCATTATTGTTCGATTATTACTTAGTCTCGGCACTTTGTGTTGCCCACCTAACTTGCCAATCGACTTCAACCAATTGTCGAAACTACCTTGTGGCAAGTACCTCACCACAGGAGCTTGAAGCACCATGTCCTTGTGTCGTTTTGCATCGTAATCGGAATTCAATTCACGCAGTTTTTCATCCAAAAGAAATTGAAAGCGCTCTGCATCATTGGGTTGAATGACAAATTCAATGGCCCATTCGTGTGCGCCGCGATCCAAGCCCGACAAATAAATAGGACAAGCCGTGTATTCCCGAATGACTGCCTCGGTTTTTTTCGCCGCATACGCGATCGCCTGTTCTGCATTCTCGACAATCACCTCTTCACCAAAAGCATTGATGAAACTCTTTGTACGGCCAGTAATTTTAAACCGATAAGGGCTTACGCTGGTGAAAACGACGGTATCACCCGTGATGTACCGCCAAAGTCCAGCATTCGTGGAAATAATCAGGGCATAATTCACTCCAAGCTCTACCTCTGAAATGTCAATTACATCGATAGAATCAACACCTTGAAAGCTGCTCATTGGGATAAATTCATAATATATTCCATAATCAAGCATCAACAACATTTCGCGTTCGCTTGTATCTTGAATCCCAAAAAAACCTTCAGAGGCATTGTAGGTTTCCACGTAATTCATGGATTCATCTGGAATCAAACGCTGAAATTGCTCGCGGTAAGGATCGAAATTCACCCCGCCGTGCATGAACAACTCTAAGTTCGGCCAGACTTCTTTCAGGTTATCTTTCCCTGTGATTTCCAATATTTTATTCGCCAGCACCATGGTCCAGCTAGGCACGCCAGCAAGGATATATACATCCTGCTCGATGGTACTCTCGGCCATGCGTTCAATTTTCTCTTCCCACTCACTCATCAACGCGATTTCCTTTGAAGGCGTTCGTCGTATTTCTGCCCACCACGGTAAATTCTTTACAATAATGGCAGATAGGTCTCCAAAGTAAGAGTCCGTACTGAGGTAATTGATCTGTGCACTTCCCCCAATAATCAAGTGCTTGCCATTGTACAATTTTCGGTTCGGATAATTGTGGTAATACAGCGCCAACAGATCTTTTCCCCCTTTGTAATGACAATCCATGAGTGAATCGCGCGTGACTGGAATAAACTTACTTCGGCCCGTAGTTGTACCCGATGATTTAGCAAACCATTTCGTTTCGCCCGGCCACAATAAATTTTGTTCACCATTCATCAAGCGATCCACAAAGGGCTTCACATGCTCGTACTCTTGCAGCGGCACTTCGTGCTTAAATTTAGCATGATCTCGAATGCCGTTGAAGTGGAACTGATTCCCAAATTCTGTGGAGGCTGCAGATTCCATCATTTTTGTCAGCAACTCCGACTGTACCTCAACGGGATACTTGCGAAAAAGCTCAATTTGATGAATCCGCTTTTTTATAATCCACGAAAAGATAGAATTGAATGGCATATTGGATAAATGTAGAAAAAAGATGCCAACAAAAAAAGCCGTTCAAAAGAGAACAGCTTCGGTATCGTTGATTCCAGGATTTAACCCCAGATGAGAATCGACGCGATGACTGCCAATGCAAACAATACATATATCGTTCCTAACGCAGCAGTTGAACTTTCAAAGAAATTATCCGGCATGACTAAAGTTTTTTTTCAAAAGTAGAAAATTATTTGAAACCTTGGAATGAGCCCTCCAATACTTTCGCAGAAAAAATAAAGTTTCAGGGAACATCAAGGCCTGTTGAAGCGGTGTACAAGCGAAACCAATCGATTTGTTCCATTTCTACCTGCACCGACTCTGCCATTTCACTTAAGTGCTTTTCATTCGCTGTGCCGACTACGGGAACTAAACGAGCAGGATGTTTCAAGAGCCAGGCGATACATAGCGCGTTGACTGGCACCCCGTACTTTTTGGACAGTGTTGTAGCCACTTCGATTATTCTCCCCTCTCGGTCTCCTTTGTTGCCAAAAAGTGTTCCCAAGGGATTCCAACATTGGGTAACGATTTTATTCTGAAAGTGATCATCCAAAGTTCCGTCAGTAAATGGGCTTAAATGGGTCAAGGAACATTGAATCTGATTGGTATCAATTGCTACATTTTCTCCCAAAAGTAATCGGGTTGAAGTGGAGAAGTTTGAAACCCCAAAGGCACGAATTTTTCCATTTTTCTTCAGGACATCGATGGCTGCTGCAACCACTTCAGGATCCATCAAGGGACTTGGTCTATGGAGCAGGAACAGGTCTATGGAATCTACTCTCAAGCGCTGAAGCGACCTTTCAGCGGAAGATAAAATGGAATCAAAGGTATAGTCGTAATGCTTCAGTTCGATTGGATTTTGCTCACAAGGATATTCAATCCCACACTTGCTGATTACACGAAATCCATTGCGTTCAACACCTACATCAGCCATTGCCGATCCAAATTCTGCTTCCGTCGTGTATCCACCATAAATTGCCGCACAGTCGAAGGTGCGAATATCCAACGATAGGCAATGCTCTATGTAATGTGACATCTGAGTTTGGGACATCTGTGCTCCCCATGCTCCCCATTTCATGGTACCCGCAATGAGAGGTGAAAAGGATGATTTTTCCATGGATTAAAACTAAAAAAGCCACCGGCCGAATGACCAATGGCTTTACTATCGTACGGCCTTTTCTTAATCTCTTGAACCGAGTAAACGAAGCAAGGTCAAAAACAGGTTAATGAACAAAATATACAATGTAAGTCCACCAATAAGGGCTAGCTTATTTCGGTCCATTTCAGAAAGATCTGGATTGTTGGACACCTCTTTCAATTGTTGCATTTGATATGCGGTAAGACCAGTAAATACAAACACTCCAATGACAGAGATGATGAAGTCCATCATTTCACTTTTCATGAAGATGTTTACAATTCCTGCGATGAAGATCCCGATAAACACCATGTACAGCATGCTACCGAAGCGCGACAAATCTACCTTCGTTGTATAGCCCAAGATGGCCATACCTGCAAAAGCTCCTGCAGAAACAAAGAAAGTGGAAACGATTGCTGGAATTTCATAGACCAAGAAAATTGACCCCAAACTCAAGCCCATCAGTGCAGAATAGGCCACAAACAAGCCCAATAACAAACCAAGCGACAAGCGTTGGTATGCCATTTGAATGAGCAAGCCTAGTCCCAATGGAGCCAATGCTACGACCCAAAACAATGGTGTAATTGCATTGTTTGAGACAAAATACGTTTCAAAAAACTCGCGATTTCCGGACATGTATGCGATCAATCCAGATACCCCGAGTGCACCGAACATGTACCCGTATACGCTTCTAAAAAATTCGCGAGAAGCCTCTCGTGCGAATCCCTCTTGTTGTTGAATGTTATTCATAGTTAATGTAATTTAGCTTGTACTAAGTTAATAAATTCTTTACGCGTTGAATCGTTGGATAAAAATAATACTGTAAAAGCGCTAGAAGTCGTCACCGAGTTTTGTTTTTGTACCCCACGCATCTGCATGCACATGTGGCAACACTCAATTACTACAGCTACCCCTTTCGGATCTAAAGTTCGTTGAATGCAATCGCGGATCTCAATGGTCAGACGCTCTTGCACTTGCAGGCGACGCGAATATGCATCAACAACACGTGGAATCTTGCTCAATCCAACAATTTTACCGTTGGGAATGTAGGCAACATGAGCTTTACCAAAAAACGGCAACATGTGATGTTCACACAAGGAATACACCTCAATGTCTTTCACGATGACCATTTCAGAGTAGGCCTCATGAAAAATGGCTTGTGCGATAAGATCATCCGGATTGATGTCATAACCGTGCGTTAAAAATTGCATTGCTTTTGCCACCCGCTCTGGTGTCTTTAGCAGGCCTTCACGGTTTGGGTCTTCTCCCAGTTGTTCGATGACCGAATGAAAGTGATTGGAAAGTGATTGGGTGAGTTCGTCGTTATACATTGCTTTTTGTTTATATGATTATAACGATTTGAACTTAAAAAGGTTCTTTACCTCCATAGTATTCGACATAATTATTTTCCGTTTCTACCAATTTTATTTTTGCAAGTTCGCCACCTTGCTCGCGAATTGAACCTTCGATGCGTTTCCAAATTAGAATCACTAAGTTTTCTGTTGAAGCCATGACATCTTTCATGAAGGGCACATCGAGATTAAGGTTTTTGTGGTCCAATTCTTCGATGACTGATTCATTCAAGAGGGCACTCAGGTCTTTTAGGTTCATGACAAAGCCAGTGTCTTCATTGGGCACGCCTTTTACTGTGACAAAAATCACAAAGTTGTGGCCGTGCCAATTTTTATTGCTGCACTTCCCAAATACTTCCTCATTCTTCTCGTCAGACCAATCTGGTCTATACAATTTATGCGCAGCATTAAATGTCTCTCTGCGGGTAATGTACACTGTTTCCACAACAAATAATTTTGCACAAATTTATTCATAAAAGCAGCACGATTGCTTAAAAAAAGCAGCAGATTCGGCGATAAATCGATAAATGCATGTTCACTACGCAATGAAAGCGTAACTTTGCGGGGTGGAAGAACGACTGGATAAAATTTTGCTTCAACGCGGACTTGTGAGTGCGCGAGTGCGTGCCGAACAAATCATTCGTGAGGTAGGAGTGAAAGTCAACGGGAAGTTGATTACTAAAACGGGAAAGAAGTTTCCCATCGATGCCACCATCGAAATGATGGCTGAGGAATTGCCTTGGGTATCTCGAGGCGCATTGAAACTTCTCGAAGCATTAGCGCATTGGAATCCAGCAATTGAAGAAGCCTGCCTTCTCGATGTTGGCGCATCCACTGGTGGTTTCTCCGAAGTGCTGCTCTCTCGAAATGCGAAGAAAGTATATTGCATCGATGTCAGTAAAAATCAGTTGCATGCTAAACTGAAATCCGATGAACGTGTTGTCAACTTAGAAAAAACCCATGTGCGTGATTTGACAAGTCGTTTAATTCCCGAGCTGGCGGATGGCTGTGTGATCGATGTTTCCTTCATTTCATTGGAAAAAATCTTTCCTTTTATCCACCCATTTTTGAAAGAAAATGCCTTTGTGATTGCTTTGGTGAATCCACAATTTGAAGTTGGAAAAGACAACATTGCCAAGGGTGGAATTGTGAAGAACAAAGCGCTTTATCCTGAGGTGATTCAGCAAATCATTAAGAGTGCTGAAAACAATAATTTGGTCTATGAGGCCCACATTTCCTCTCCTTTTCTCGGTGGCGATGGAAACGAAGAGTTTTTGATGTTGTTGAAGAAAAAATCGAACTAATTTTTGCTAATTCCGATAGCTTGCATCAATAAATTTTCACCACTGCATTTTTTTCATTGGTCACTACACCACGATACATTCCTTTGGTATTGAACATCATGATGTAGTTTCCGTCTTTATCGACCGAAATAAATCCGCCAGAACCTCCGAGCTTTTTCAAACGCTTCATTGTTCTTTCACCGGACTCAGTTAAAGAGATGTCGGCAAACTCCATTCGTGCGGCAATATCTCTAGCGACTGTTCCACGAATAAAAAACTCTCCTTTTCCTGTGCAAGAAACTGCGCAACTGCGATTGCTTGCATAGGTACCTGCTCCAACAATCGGTGAATCACCAATTCGGCCAAATTCTTTATTGGTCAAACCACCAGTCGAGGTTGCAGCAGCCACGTTTCCATGACGATCCAGCGCGACGGCTCCTACGGTGCCAAATTTCTCTAGTTCCTCCAATGTTTTGTATTGATAATTGACATCGGTAGTGTCATGATCGAGAATGATCGTTCCCTTTTCTCGCGCCTTCAAATATTGATTCCAACGAAACTCAGTGAAAAAATAGCTGCTATCCGCATAGCTTGCTCCTTTTGATAAGCAAAATTCTTGCGCATCATCCCCGTAAAGAAACACATGTTTTGAGCTATCTTTCACCAAACGCGCGCCTTCAATGGGGTTCTTTAAATTTCTCACCCCAGCAACAGCTCCGCTAGTAAGGTCTTTTCCATTCATGATGCAGGCATCCATTTCGTTGACCCCTTCGTGGCTAAAAACTGCACCTTTTCCGGCGTTGAATAGTGGTGAATCTTCCAAATATTTTACCGCTACCTCAACCGCAGTGATGGCCAATCCGCCGGTATCGAGCACGTATTGTCCACGGTGCAAGGCCTCTTCCAAAGCACAAGTATATTCATATTCAAGAGCTGGAGTCAATTTAGATTTGCTAATGGTCCCAGCACCGCCATGAATCACAAGAACATATTTATCCTTTAACTCCTCCTTTTTTTGAGCTTGAACACGTGCGGATGATGCGATCAATACAATCGCTATGATTAATTTAAGGTAGTTCATGGATTATTGG
This sequence comes from uncultured Flavobacteriia bacterium, assembly GCA_903873915.1. Classification (GTDB taxonomy): domain Bacteria; phylum Bacteroidota; class Bacteroidia; order Flavobacteriales_D; family Crocinitomicaceae; genus M0103. The sequence continues at coordinate 8,359 of CAIQQH010000112.1, forward strand.
GTTTAATTCATCCAAGATGTTTGTATGAATTGATTCAAAAAGAACAATCGTTTTATTCTTTAGGGCATAACTTTTTAAAGTAGAGCAGATGCTATTGAATGCTGGATTCGATGAATACTTGCTAAAATTCTCGATAAGTATGATAGGCTTATTGGTCATGAAGCAGCGCAAGCAGAATACGATTTGGCGTTGATATTCTGTCAATTTACGACCTCGTTCTCCGATTTTATACTCTAGCGTAATTTTCGTTTCTTCTGGCAATCCTTTTTGAATGTCATCAAGAAGCACTTGAAGGTGATCACGATTATAATCAGATGTATTGTAAGCACTTGCTTCAAAAACCGTTTCACCCAGCAAGGGAAAATCTTCAGATAAGATGGATACGCGTCGTTTAAGACTTTTCGGATTCACGCGATTTACCTTTTGACCATCAATTTTTATCGATCCAACTAGAGGTGAGTAAATGCCCACAATGAGTTTAATCAAAGTTGATTTCGGTAACCCTGATGATTGGCGCACCATATTCACTTTTGATCCCTCAAGACGCAAAGAAAAGTCATCAAGGACATTCCCTGTATCATCAGAATAGGCGAAAGTGACATTTTTGAACTCAATATTTCCGCGTTTATAGCGAAAATTAGGCGCATCAACTGCATTCATGTCTTTTTTCAAATTGAAGACAGACTGCAATTTCTCAAAAGATATTTCGCCCACCTTCCAGATCGAAGACACGCGAATCAATCGTCTGAATACGGGAAGCACTGTGATGAATAAAAGAATAAATCCTAGCAAATGCTCCATGTGTAAATTCACAGCCGACCTTTTGTAATAGTACACAGTGATCAAGATGGCAAAAAGCGTGAGGTAGAGCATCCCAGGAACGATCACTCCTACCATATTGTACACCCATTGAAAGCGCACTCCCATCTTATAAATCTTCCGAGAGCGCACATTGAAATTATTGACTTCAACCGTTTGGCGATTGAATCCTTTAATGGTCAAGACCAGAGGCAAACGCGAAGAGACAAAAGATAACAAACCCGACTTTCTATTTCGGTTTGTCAAGGTCACCTTGTACAAGGTTTTGTTGATGACAATAACTGTTAGGTAGATCAAAACAATTCCACCCAAGACGATGAATGACAGCATCCAATTGATCCAAAACATTGCAATAAACGCCAAGAAAACAAGCAGTAAATCAATGATGAATCGGATGATTCCCACGGTAAGGAAATTGCGGATACTGGTCATGTCACCACTGTAGCGCAAGAGGTATTTTCCAAAACCAGTGGAATCGTAGGAGGTCATTTGAACCGTCATCTGATGAGCAAAAAGTGACTCACGAATAGAGCGAACAAATTTCTCGCCTAGTATACCTGTGTTGAAACGCTGTAGGAAGGAAAAAAACATCCAACAGACAATCAGACCAAGAAAAAACCACAAGAAATTCGGGAGTGAATTCACCCAAGTCCCCGGGAAAACATCCAGTATAAATGCACGATTGCTGTTTGTTTCGAACAGTATGCTGTAATATTTACTGATGCTGATGGGAATCAGAATCGTAAACACATTCGCGATGACTCCAAAAAATAAGGTATATGCAAACGCAATCCTGTGAACAGTGATAAATTGCCAAAGAATACCCTTACTGGGGGATTTTGGATTGTTATTTATCCGTTCTGTTTCATTAAGCATGCACTAGTTTTTGTTGAATTTTACTCACCTGATTCTTTATTTCAGCTTTCGGTGACAAGGCATCAACAATAGATGGACTTGATAGATCAGATAAGGTAAACACCGGATATTTGGATTCCTCCTGTACCTCATTCACCAAAAGTGGACTGATGGTGAAAAGACCACAAATACCAAGAATATTTTGATTCAAATCTTCCAACATTTTAATCCCATGCATGGCGCTCAATGAATCACCGCAAGAGAACATTACACCACTGATTGTGCTCATAAACGCTTTATGACGAAGTAGCATGGCCGTTTCACGTTGGAACAAACCATCTGCAATTTCCATGACAATATAATCAGGATTAATCACTTCAGTCATTTGCAACAAATATTCATACAAGTTCAACATCTCTTGTTCATCGCAAAGATATGTCGAAGGGAATCCTGCATTTGAAAAATCTAAGGCGATTTTCGCACCGCAATCCCGAACGAATGATTTGTCTTTCGACATGACCGTTCCAGTGAGTTTGATAAATGCCACTTTCTTTTTCGCTAGCATGATACCGCGACAAAGGTAACCTGCCGTCGTGGTTTTTCCACTATCCATGCTTGCTCCAATGGATAAAATGATTTTTGGTGTACGGATCGTTTTGGGGTTGAAAGTCACTTCATTCTTATTCATGTACTTGGTGTTGATCACCTTGCCTTCAGCATTCGTTGCATAGCCCACGAGACGTAAGTCAGTTGCACCAACCTTTCTTAATTTCACATTCATTGATTCCAATCGACCTACAGCTCCACCTTTCCCAAGAATCTGATAGCGTGGCAAGTATCCCTCGGGAACATATCCTTCAAATTGACCCGTTGCATAGCGATTTCCAAATGCAAGCATCACATAATCTCCCTCAAAAATGTAGGTATTATTGCCGTTTACGCCTTGAATCGCATCGTGTTTTCCCGTGCTCAACACTTTAAACACTGCCACGTCTCCTGCTTTAGGAACATGTGTTTTTTTGATCGATGAATTGATGTTAAACTCTTCAACATCCTTACAAATGATTGCTTTTTTAATCAACATAACTTAAAATTTAAATCTTGGCGAGGTAAACTCGTCGGTTTCAACTTCTTTCTTTTTGTCCTTCTTTTTATTCTTCACTACAAATTCAATCTCAAATCCCAGTGTGTGAAAATTATTGAAAGGGATTTTGTAAAAATTCTGGTTTTTGCTCGGTACGTTCAATCCTCTATTCTCGGTAAAAGGAGTGTTGAACTCCCGTTGGTAGAGGTAGTAAAAGGTCACTCTCATGAATGACAGCGGTTTCGAAGTCACCCCTGCGACAAATCGAAAGCGATGAAAATCGTTCGGAGAATTTTTCGCCAGCAAATAGGCATCTTGATTGTCATCATATCCATAATACGACACGGGATCACCTCCAAGGTAATAATAGACCTCACCTTTAATGAACGGCGTAAGTTTAATTTTTGTGAATGACTTGGGTGAATACACATTCAAACCATAGCAAAATCGGTATTGGTATTTTGGAAGATTAGGAAAAAATCTTTCTCCTGAAATTGTTTGTTTCACACGAATCTTCCAGATGTAATGACGCAAAACAACTTCCGCGTACGCCCGGTCGTAGCGTTGAATGTTATTTGACCCAAAAATGAACATGGGTTTGTAACTCAATCCAAGGGTGACCACTTTATTTGGACGGTAATAAAGCTTCAGATCAGTTTGTGCAAACTGCAAGCGCCGAGCCGTTAAATTGTAACCAAACATTGGCTCAAAAAACACCGAAAATTTATCTGCAAACTTCCATTCCAAGCTTGTGTTTCCCCACAATTTTCTTCCCAGAGGCAAATCATCCGTAGGAAGATTCTGCGACAACGAAACAGTTGATGACACAAAAAGTGCTATTAGAAAAACTAGATTATTCAAGGGATAGAGATTGAGAATTGGAGAGTTGATTAAACTGATTTTATATTCCTACGAAGATATTGATTGAGTAAGTGCTTTTTTCTTGATGGTATAAATCATAACAGAGAGGTAAAGGAATATTAATGCATTGATAATTTTTAATTTACCTGTGGGTCTCATTTCAAAAGTCAAGTTAATCGCTTGACCTCTATTTGATTGTAAAATTGAGTTCATCATAATTTAATCCTAAGAATACACATTCAACTAACCTATTCAATGATTATTCCAAAAGATTGTGAAGTTTTAAATAACTGATTTTCATATTTTTGTATCGATGTAAAAAAACCCACATTTACCATTTTGGGATTAATTATCCCAAAATGAGAAACAAATAGTTCATGTTCATTTTTCCATATTAAGGGAATGTTATTTTAAGATAACTAGGAGTCTCCGCAACAGATAAAATCGAAAAAGAAATGATTCAATTACAAGTCGAACCGCAATCCGAGGTCTATTCCACCCCAAAATCCATGGGTGGAAATAGTGCCCGCGCGATTCATTTTCGTCAACATGTAGGTAAACGAAGGTGTTGCGCGAACAGATAACTTCGGCAAGATGGCGTATTCAATTCCGACATGTAGCGCACCAGAAAGTGAATTGCGGTTGAAAAGGGAACGAACATCTGTTCGAATAGGTGAATATCCACTAGTGACAAAATTGGATTTCGCAGCAGCAGTGTACCCAAAGGTCAGTCCTGCACCTGCGATATACCTCCATTTTCCTTGTTGAATGCCAAACTCAAAAGCAACAGGCACTTGAATCATGCGTAAGGTTTGCACATTGGAATAGGACAACAGAACTGAAACAGTATCCATTTCGTTTGGATCTTCCTCATCGGGGTTAATTGGGTCAGAATGATGAAAATCAACTTCTGGCAAATGCATTTGACCATAAGCCGATTCAATATTTACAAATTTGGCTACTGTATCTGTGTACACCAATTGATTGGAAATGTTGTATTCTGTGCGATAGGTCGACAATTGAACCCCTCCTTTCACAGCAAACAGTGGTGTGAACGAATACATCACACCGAGTCCCCCATTCATCACAACTTTACCCGATTCTGCCCCATTAAAATGTGCAGCATTTAGCACTGATCCCGACGAATGGTCACGCGCCCTACGATCCGTATAAGCAGGACTTAAATTCATCGTGAGCGATATTTTCCCCGATAGTGCTGCAGGAATCATTTCGACTGAGGCATTTGGATTGATCTGTTTGGCTTCAACATGCTGAAAAGGAAGCACAACTTCTTGACTCAGCTCCAACTCAGGATTGGACGATTCTTTGAATCGAGCTTGAGAATCATCTAATTTTTGACTTACATTGGAATGCTCAGGAATATTTACTTCATCCATTGACGACTCCTCTGAGTTTATAACATTCAAAGCTGGAGAATCATTTACATTTGCCTTATACTCTGACGGCAAATCGACATTTTCATGATTTTGTCCTTCATTCAAATCAGCGACACTGCTTGTTTTTTGTTGAACCTGTAGGTCTTCATTTGTTGGTTGAAAAAGAGCAATCGTTGAACTGTTGATTTTCTTCTGTGTTGAATTGGTTTTTACAGTATATTTTACATTCAGATTACCAATCTGATTTACTTCTGATTTACTTATTTTTTTCACAGAAAGGGCATGCTGTTTATTTGCCTCACCCACCCATTTCACATTTCCGATAAGCATGCCGATACCCATCGATACTACGACAAGTGCACTAGAGAAAAGAAAAAATCGTCGTTTTTTATTTCGCGCCAAATCGTCGTTGTAACGCAATTGGTCCTGCAAACGCTTCCATAAGAGCGACTCCGGATCCTGCTGGTTCTCGGCAATCTTCTCACGGATGAGATGTTCAAATTCGCTATCGAAATTCTGCTGTATCAAACCACAATTTTTAAAAGAGGTTTATTCAATGTATTCAGTTTCTTCTTCAATTTCTGCTTGGCATCGAACAATTGAGATTTTGATGTTCCTTCAGAAATGCCCATAATCTCGCTTATTTCACGGTGATTATACCCTTCAATGACATACAGATTAAAGACAGTACGACTTTTCACAGGCAATTGCTTGATTAACTCATTCAACTCATCCACACTCATCTCGCTAATGATGTCCTGATCCACATATATTTTTTGCTCATTCACATCGACATCGTGCAAATTGAACTTGGTTTCCATGCGAAGAAAATCTATTGCAGTATGCACAAAAATCATTTTAATCCAACCGGGAAGTGCCGCCACATTTTTTATATTCCCAATGTTTTCATACACCTTTAGAAAGGACTCTTGAAAAACATCTTCAGCTTGACTTCTATTTTTTGTGTAGCGAAGACAAATGGAGAACATTTGAGAAGAAAACATGTCATAAAGCTGTTTGCGCGCGGCATTATCTCGTCTCGCACAACGCCTTACTAGATCCTCAAATATATTTGTATCTGTTCTCACGCTTTATTAGACTCTTAAATGAAGGTAAAGGTTGGGTCAATTTATAAACTAATTACGAATGACGAGTTACGAGTTACGAGTTATGAAATTGGTGGCTTCGCCGCAACGGACATGAAGCCGCGAATGACGAGCCACGAATGGCGAGTTGCGAAATTGGTGGCTTCGCCTTAGCGGACACGAAACCGCGAATGACGAGTTACGAGTTACCAATTACGAGTTGCGAAATTGGTGGCTTCGCCGCAACGGACACGTGAGGTGCTAAAGCAGACTCGAAGCCACGAATGGCGAGTTGCGAATTATGAATGTTTGGTGAGTTGACACTCAGCAAGAAAAAAATAAAAATCCCCTCGTGGAGTGCCTGTCCCGCGAGGAACGCTGCGGGAGGGATTAAGGGGTGGTTTATACATGCTTCCTAAGCTATAA
>CAIQQH010000113.1 GCA_903873915.1 uncultured Flavobacteriia bacterium
GACGATCCGATAATTTTTGCGGCAAGTATTCCAGCATTTTTTGCCCCATTCAAGGCAACTGTGGCAACTGGTATTCCATTGGGCATCTGCAGGATCGATAAAATGCTGTCCCACCCGTCGATTGAATTGGAGGATTTTACGGGAACACCAATCACGGGGAGTGGTGTTAAGGATGCCGTCATTCCGGGAAGATGTGCTGCGCCACCTGCTCCTGCAATAATCACTTTTAATCCGCGTCCATGCGCACTTTTAGCGTATTCAAACATGCGCTCAGGTGTGCGATGCGCCGAAACGATATCAATTTCATAACGGATCCCAAAGTTGTCTAATATGTCTGCTGCATCTTGCATCACCGGCAAATCCGATGCGCTTCCCATGATAATTCCAACTTCGATCATACGCTGTTTTTTTTTACAAAAGTAAGAAACCCTTTCGAGCATAAAAAAAGCGCAACAAAATTCTGCTGCGCTTATCTGTTATTTGTGCGATTTTATAATGTTCCGCGCTTTTCTTGTTCACGCTCAATGGATTCAAACAAGGCCTTAAAGTTACCTGCACCAAATCCGCGCGCTCCCATTCTCTGTATGATTTCAAAAAACAAGGTAGGGCGATCTTCAATGGGTTTAGTGAAGATCTGCAACAAGTATCCTTCTTCATCTGCATCAACCAGGATGCCTAATTTTTGAATTTCCGGAATGGGTTCGTTCATCATTTTCATGTGCTCACCCAATCTTTCTGGAATCTCATCGTAGTAGGCTTGAGGTGGCGCGGAAAGGAACTCAACACCACGCGCTTTCAACTGGGCTACTGTTTCAATGATGTTGTCTGTGGCCACGGCAATGTGCTGCGCACCAGGACCTTCATAGAAGTCAATATACTCTTCAATTTGTGAACGCTTGTTTCCTTTAGCGGGCTCGTTGATGGGGAATTTGATGCGCCCATTTCCGTTGCTCATCACCTTAGACATCAAGGCAGAGTATTCGGTATGAATGGTTTTGTCGTCGAAGGAAAGGAAATTTACAAATCCCATCACATCTTCGTACCATTTCACCCAAGTGTCCATTTCGCCCCAACCAACATTTCCTACCATGTGGTCGATAAATTTAAGTCCTACGGGCGTTGGGTTGTAGTCAGATTCCCAAGATTGATATCCTGGAAGGAACGTTCCTGTATAATTTTTACGCTCAACAAACATGTGAACGGTTTCACCATACGTATAGATTCCAGATCGCACAACTTCGCCGTGCGCATCTTTCTCCACCCTTGGCTCCATAAATGATTTTGCTCCACGGCTTGTTGTTTCTTCCCACGATTTTGTGGCATCATCAACCCAGATTGCGATAACCTTAACGCCGTCACCGTGTTTTTTCACATGCTCACCAATGGCTGAATCACTGTTCAATGCCGTTGTCAATACGAGCCGAATTTTCCCTTGCTTCAACACATAGGAAGCACGGTCTTTTACACCGGTTTCCAATCCTGCATAGGCCAACGATTGAAATCCAAAGGCTGTTTTATAAAAGTGAGCAGCCTGCTTTGCATTTCCCACATAAAATTCAACATAATCGGTTCCCAACAAAGGAAGAAAATCCTGTGCGCCCTCGAAGATTTTCTCCAAACCGTATTCTACGTTTTTAACTATTTTGCTCATAGCGAGTATTGTCTAATTTTTCGTGTTGCTAAAGTAACTATTTCTAAGCTCCTATCCAGCTTTTGTGGTAATCAGGATCTTGTAGGTCTAGGGCTCTCTTGGTCAGTTTTAATGGTTTGAAGGTGTCAACCATTACGGCCAATTCTTGTGTTTCCTTCTTGCCGATACTTCTTTCGTATGCACCGGGGTGCGGTCCATGTGGAATTCCAGCAGGGTGAAGGGTAATCTGACCTTTGGCGATGTTGTTGCGGCTCATGAAGTCACCATCCACATAGTAAATTACTTCATCTGAATCGATGTTGCTGTGGTTGTAAGGCGCTGGAATGGAGTCTGGATGATAGTCGTAAAGCCGTGGAACAAATGAGCACATGACAAATCCACTGGTCTCAAATGTTTGATGCACGGGAGGAGGTTGGTGCACACGACCTGTGATTGGCTCGAATTCGTGAATAGAAAAGGCATATGGATAATTGTAGCCGTCCCAACCCACCACATTAAACGGATGATTGGCATAGACATAATCGTATAGCTCATCTTGTTTCTTGATGCGCACGAGGAATTCGCCTGTCGCATCAATGGCTTCTAGGGTATGCGGTGGACGAATGTCGCGCTCACAGTATGGAGAATGTTCCAACAACTGGCCAAACCAGTTGCGGTATCGCTTTGGCGTGTACACTGGACTAAAGGATTGAACGAGAAACAAACGATTGTCCGTGTCGTTGAAATGCATCTGGTAAATCATTCCGCGCGGAATTACCAAATAATCTCCGTAACTAAAGTCAATGTTTCCAAGCTGTGTCTTTAGTGTTCCTTCACCTTTGTGAATGAAAATAATTTCATCCGCATCTGCATTTTTATAAAAATAATCGGTCATTGAAAGACGTGGAGATGCCAGCTCAATGTAGCAATCTGAATTGACTAGAACGGGAACGCGACTGTCAAGAAAATCGTCTTGTGGGGGCACATTGAATCCGATCAGTGAGCGCATGGTCATGTTTTTTTCCAAGCCAATCTCTGGGGCAACATTGCTTGTTCCTTTGATTTCGCGCACAATGGTGGGTGGTTGAATGTGATACAGCAAGCTCGACATCCCATCGAATCCGATGGTCCCAAACAGCTGCTCGTGGTACAATGATCCGTCGGGTTGACGAAACACAGTATGGCGTTTGGGAGGGATGCTTCCTAATTTGTGGTAAAAAGGCATACAGTTTAGTTATTAAGTTTATTCAGTCCTAAATATCGGCATTTTCTGCCGCGTTTGTTTTTCTGAAGTTTTATTCTCTCGCATTGCTCCGGTGCTTCAAATCTCAGTATGGCAAAAATAACAATTCAGCAAAAGTGGAAAAAATGACCGGGGTCATAATTTAAACGAATTGAGATTATTTTACAAATTGATATTTCTCAATTCGTTCAAATGATACCTTTGTCATCTAGAGCATAGCCTATGTCAAAAATACTTATTATCGGTGCATGTGGACAAATTGGAACTGAACTTGTCCTTGAATTGAGAAAACGCAAGGGTGCAGCCCAAGTAATTGCTGCAGATGTGAGGGAGAATTGTCCCGCAGTGCTGTCCAATGGCCCGTATGTAAAAATGGATATTCTTGACCGTCCCGCTGTACGGGAATATATTATTGACAATGAGGTTGATGAAGTTTACCTTCTTGCAGCACTCTTGTCTGCTACCGCTGAGAAGAATCCAGATTTTGCATGGCGACTCAACATGGAAGGATTGTTTACCATTCTCGATTTAGCCAAGGAAAAACACCTAAAAAAAATCTTTTGGCCAAGCTCCATTGCTGTTTTTGGTCCAACGACCCCCCGTCATAACACCCCGCAATATACCATCATGGAACCATCAACAGTGTATGGAATTTCAAAGCAGGCAGGTGAGCGATGGTGCGAATATTATTTCAACAAATTTGGCGTAGATGTGCGCAGCATCCGTTATCCGGGACTCATTTCGTACACAAGTTTGCCTGGTGGCGGAACCACCGATTATGCGGTTGATATATTTTATCAAGCGAAAATGAACAAGGATTATACCTGCTTTTTACGCGAGGACTCTGCCTTGCCAATGATGTATATGGCGGATGCGATTCGTGCTACGATTGAATTGATGGATGCCCCAGCAGAAAAAGTGCGTGTGCGTTCTGCTTACAACTTGTCCGGTTGCAGCTTTACACCAGCAGAACTCACCACTGCCATTCGTGTTCAACGTCCAGACTTCAAGGTGAGCTATGTGCCAGATTTTCGCCAACAAATTGCAGACAGCTGGCCTGCATCCATCGACGATAGTGTTGCACGAAAAGACTGGGGTTGGAAGGAACATTTTGGTACCGCAGAAATGGTGAATATCATGTTGGAAAATGTTGATCCTTCAAAATTGAATTGAGTGTTTGAAATTCAAAAAAAGTAAGCTACCTTTCACTCACTTATGACTAGCTAATTTATCTAGAAGATGCGTACAAGTCGTTTTTCAGTTTCATTCTTTATCCCCCTTTTGATGGCACTTTTGTGCTTGTCTGTTGTGGGTGACGGGGTGAACCAGAAAGATGGTGAGGGCAGAAAGCAAGGGAAATGGATCTATTTTGGAAAGGATCGCCCTCAAGAAGGATATCCATCGGAAGGAAAAATTGAAGAGGGCAGTTACCTCAATGACCGCAAGGAAGGCTTTTGGATACGTTATCACAATGACGGAAAAACGCCGAAATTGAAAGGTGAATACCACAACAACCGGCCTGAAGGCAGTTATGTGAAGTACTATCCAAATGGAAAAGTGAAAGAACGTGGCACCTTTACGTTGAATGAATACCAAGATTCACTGAAGCGCTACCACGAAAATGGAAAATTGGAATACGAAGCGAATTTTTCTTCTGAAGGACGAGAAACAGGTACTGTGAACTATTATTATCCAAATGGTCAAATTGAATTTCAATACCAAGCGAGCAATGGGATCCCAGAAGGGAAGGCCTTGAGGTATTACGAAAACGGGGATATTAAGGAAGTGATCTACTACGGATTGAATGGTGCCATTAAAAAAAGTGAACCACGTGAAATGGTAAATCCTGCAGTGAAGGTAACGGATCCAGGAGCTTCGGTAACTCCTGCACCTAGGATTCCAACGCCAAATACGAAGGGTGCTAAGTTCCTGCCAAACGGGTACAACAAAGTGTACAATGCCAACGATGAAATCTGGCAAGATGGCGACTTTAAAAATGGCTTACTATGGGACGGAAAGGTTTATGAATACGATCGTGACGGTATACTGCTAAAAGTCAAGGTGTTTAAGAATGGGGTCTACCATTCGGATGGTCAACTTTAGATTGAATAACCTTTTCGACGGAATGCGTATCTTTGACTGAATTCAGATTTTTCAATTGAATGAGTAAACCTAAACTTCCCTCAGCATTTCTTTCGTTACCCGCATCTCCATCCGTTGATAAAGTAGGAGTAGAGGAACGTTGCGCGCGGTTTCAAACGCGAAGCATTAAAAATGCATCCAAAATGCAAGGACTCAAGATGGTCTTGAATATGATTGATTTAACCACTCTTGAAGGAAAAGATACACCAGGAAAAGTAAAACAAATGTGCTATAAAGCACAGCATTTGCATGACGCTTATACTGGTTTACCTACCGTTGCTGCGGTTTGTGTCTACCCATCTATGGTGGGGGTTGCACGAAAAGAATTGAAAGGGAACATCGTTAAAATAGCATCTGTTTCCACAGCATTTCCAAGCGGTCAAGCACCCATGTCAGTAAAATTGGAAGATACACGCTTTGCTGTATCCGAAGGAGCAGATGAAATTGATATGGTCATCTCCCGTGGGAAGTTTCTCGCGGGTGAATATAATTTTGTGTTTGATGAAATTGCAGCGATCAAGGAGGCATGTGGTAAAGCTCGCTTGAAGGTGATTTTAGAGACAGGTGAACTATCTACCTTAGACAATGTTCGTCGAGCAAGCGATATCGCCATTCATGCCGGAGCAGATTTCATTAAAACCTCAACAGGTAAGATTCAACCCGCAGCGACCATGCAAGTCACCTATACAATGTTGATGGCCATTCGCGATCATTACGATCGCACAGGCATTATGATTGGAATGAAACCAGCGGGAGGAATCTCAACGTCGAAGTTGGCACTGCACAATCTGGTAATGGTGAAAGAAGTGTTAGGCAATCAATGGTTAAGCAACGAATGGTTTCGCTTTGGTGCGAGCAGCTTAGCAAATGATGTGCTGATGCAAATAATGAAGACGGAGACAGGCCTTTATCAGTCTCCAGATTATTTCTCAATGGACTAAAATGGCAAAAAAAACAACGAAAAAATCCAATGAAACTGGGTGGGAATACGCACCTTCATTGGAAAGTATAGGGCATATTGATTTGAAAGAGTCGTATGATTTATTTATTGATGGAAAATGGGTAAAACCATCTTCGGGGAAATACTTCGAAACTATCAATCCCGCAAATGAAAAGGTCCTGGCAAAGGTGGCTCATGCCAATGAAGAGGATGTTGATCGCGCAGTTAAAGCGGCACGAAAAGCCTACGATACTGTTTGGTCTAAAATGCCAGCTTCGGAAAGAGCAAAATATATTTTTCGAATTGCCCGATTGATGCAGGAAAGGGCGCGCGAATTGTCAGTGATTGAAACCTTGGATGCTGGAAAATCAATCCGAGAATCACGTGATATCGATGTTCCCTTGGCATGTAACCACTTCTTTTATTATGCGGGATGGGCCGATAAACTCGAATACGCATTTCCAATTCGAGATTTTGAACCTCTAGGTGTTGCTGGACAAATTATTCCGTGGAACTTTCCCCTGCTGATGGCGGCATGGAAAATTGCACCGGCTTTGGCTGCGGGGAATACTGTAGTACTTAAGCCGGCCGAAACCACACCACTTACTGCCTTGAAATTGGCGGAGATTATAGAACTTTCTGGATTACCACCAGGGGTAGTGAATATTGTGACAGGGTTTGGAGATACAGGAGCAGCTATTGTGGAACACCCTGAAGTGAATAAAGTAGCGTTTACGGGCTCAACTGCGGTTGGAAAACACATTCAACGTGCTGTGGCTGGAACGGATAAAAAAGTGACGCTAGAACTCGGAGGAAAATCGTCAAACATCATTTTTGAGGATGCGCCAATTGATCAAGCGGTAGAAGGAATTGTCAATGGTATTTTCTTTAATCAAGGTCATGTGTGCTGCGCAGGTTCACGTCTTTTTGTGCAAGAGTCAGTGGCAGATCTGGTTGTTCGAAAATTGAAGCAGCGCATGGATTCATTGTATGTCGGTGACCCCTTGGATAAGAATACAGATATTGGTGCCATCAACTCGAAAGAACAATTGGAGGTCATCAATAAATACATAAAGATTGGCATTGAAGAGGGCGCTGAAATGTATCAACCCAATTGCGAAATCCCATCAAAAGGATACTTCTGCAAACCCACGCTGTTCTCCAATGTGGCACAATCCAATGTGATTGCGCAAGAGGAAATTTTTGGACCTGTTTTGACCATACAGACCTTCAGAACGGTGGATGAGGTCATTCAGAAAGCCAACAATTCGCCCTATGGATTGGCAGCAGGTGTATGGACCGATAAAGGTTCACGCATTTTTAACTTGACGTCGAAATTGCGCGCGGGAGTTGTTTGGGCAAATACCTACAACAAGTTCGATCCCGCATCTCCATTCGGAGGATATAAGGAAAGTGGTTTTGGTCGCGAAGGTGGACTTCACGGTCTTCGTGCGTATGTAAAATTGAAATAAGATGACTCGCTTGCAAGTGCTTAAAACATATAAGATTTTTATTGGGGGACAATTTCCAAGAACGGAATCTGGACGCTATTATTCGCTCAAAGGAAAAGACGACTTTGACATTGCCAATGTGTGTTTGTCATCTCGGAAAGATGCTCGAAATGCAGTTGTTGCTGCACGAAAAGCGTTTGGTTCATGGTCGGAGCGCAGTGCCTTCAATCGCGGACAAATTGTCTATCGCATCGCTGAAATGCTCGAAGGTCGTCGTTCTCAATTCATCGAAGAACTTCAACTTATGGGGCTTACCGCAGCCAATGCAGCGAAGGAAGTAGACGCTACGGTAGATCGCATCGTATATTACGCGGGGTGGTGCGACAAGTACCAACAAATTGTGAGTTCAGTCAATCCAGTGGCTTCATCGCATTTCAATTTTTCCGTGGCTGAGCCAACCGGTGTGGTTGGGATTGTTGCTCCTGAAGAAAGCCCCTTACTTGGATTGGTTTCTTTGCTCATTCCTGCCATCGCAGGTGGGAATACTGTTGTTCTCGTTGCTTCGGAGAAGTATCCTCTTTCAGCGGTAACATTGGCGGAAGTGATTCACTCGTCTGATGTGCCCGGGGGAGTAATCAACATCATTACGGGAACAGCGGATGAGTTGGTATCTCCCTTGGTTTCTCACCTCGACGTCAATGCCATGACAAGTGCAGGCTTAAGTAAAGAAATGGCCAGTGCGATGCAAGTTCAAGCTGCAGATAACGTCAAAAGAGTGTTCAATTATCCTGCAATGGATTGGAGCAAAGCTTCCTCACAAGGACTTTCTATGATTGAGGATTTACAAGAAATTAAAACGACATGGCACCCGATTGAAAACATCGGTGGTGCAACGAGCTCGTATTAATTGAAACATACATTTATTGGAATATTGAACTTGCTACGAACGGCTTTTCCGCTGTTGGTAGCGGGAATCCATTTTTCAATGAAGCGATCAGTTAAGCGGATTGAATCAAACGTGTGACCGCAATGGTCAATGAAGTTTAAGTGCGATATAGTGCCGTCAATTTCCACGATAAAAAGAATGTGAATTCTTCCCAAACAAGTGATGTCTTGATCTTCTGTGGTTTCTATGTCATCAAAAATCTCGAACAGAGAAAAACAAAATCCCGATATTCCTTGCTTTGGAAATGCCTCCGTGTCAGGATAATCATACACGGTTGTGTCATGCTGTGCGAAAGTGCCTCCAGAGAGCAAGAGGAGGATGGATATGCAGATGAACTTTTTCATCAAAAAAAATCCCTACCGAAGTAGGGATCGTATTTTAGTTCAATGTAAAGTTGATTGGAAGTCGACAACGTGTTCGAGACTTTTTCCCTTTTGCTTCACCTGGCGCCCAGGCTGGCATGTTACGTAAAAGTCGTTTCGCTTCTTTGTCAAGGTCTGTACTTACTCCACGCTCGATCGCGATATTGGAAATCGAACCATCTGTTTCAACTACGAATGACAAGTATACACGTCCTTGCTCGTTCAAATCGATGGAAGTTTCAGGGTATTGTACATTTTCAGCAATCCACTTTTGCATCGATGCTGGTCCTCCAGGGAACGCTGCTTCAACATCTGGGAATTCGATGATTTCTTCTTCAACAGCGATTACAGTTTCCTCACCAATTGGAATGTCTGTTGGGATAACTTCAACTTGAGCTACAGGCTCCGTTTCGGTATTTTCTTCCTCAACGATATCTTCAGCCACTGGCATTGGCGCCTCTACTTGAGGAGTTTGTGCAGGTGGTGGGGTATCTTCCTTCTTCGCTTCTTCTTCTGTATTGATCACTGCTGCCTGGGTTTCGCCTTTCAGATTGTCTGTGTTCTCTACTGCTGAAGTGTATGAAAAAGACGCCAAAACAAGGCTCCCTGTAAAAAGAAGTCCAACCATCACGATCGGCATGCGCATTTTGTCAATGTTCGCTTCTTCACTTTTCTTAAGTTCCATAGTCGAATTTTGTTTAAGTGTAAATATACAATTTTTTCATTTTGATGCACCTGAAATTTTCAAGCCGCCGCAGAATTACAAACTTCGGGCCAAAATGAAAATGAAATAGTTTTTTATCCGATGAGCGCTTCGTACGCTGCTGCATCGAGCAAATCATTCAATTCGGATGCATTAGAAATTTTCACGCGAATCATCCATCCATCTCCATAAGGATCTGAGTTTACCAATTCAGGGTCTCCATCCAACTTCTCGTTCAGCTCGATGATTTCACCAGAAATCGGCATGAACAAGTCAGAAACAGTTTTTACTGCTTCAACAGAACCAAAGACTTCTTCTTGGTCCAATGTTTCTCCTTCTGTCGTAACATCAACAAAAACGATGTCTCCCAATTCGTTCTGTGCGAAATCGGTAATACCGATTGTAGCAATTTCTCCTTCAACAGCAACCCATTCGTGGTCTTTTGTGTACTTCAAATTCTGTGGTATGTTCATTCTTCAAATATTTGTGACAAATGTATACTATTTCTCTGTAAGCAGAAATCGCTTGTTGTAATTTGTTCTTCACAATTCTTGGAATCTTTTTGACTAATTTTACTCCATTATGGTAAATCAAGACCAATTAAAGGATATTACACAGCGCGTTGTTGCAATTGAAGGGTATTTAAAAATTCCTGAAAAACGCATGCAGCTGGGTGAAGAAGAGTTGAAAACGCAAGATCCAACATTTTGGGATGACCCAAAGGCAGCGGAAGCTCAAATGAAAAACATTCGTGGATTAAAAGTGTGGGTGGCGGCTTATGACAAATTGAAAGGTGGGCTTGACGATCTTGAAGTCTTGATTGACTTTGCCAAAGAAGGTGCAGCGGAAGTATCGGAAGTGGATCAGCAACATGCAGATTTATTGAAGAATGTTGAAGAGTTGGAATTGAAAAACATGCTCTCAGGCGAAGAAGATGTGCTGAGTGCAGTCTTGCAAATTACAGCTGGTGCGGGTGGAACAGAAAGTTGCGATTGGGCATCTCACCTCATGCGCATGTACATGATGTGGGGCCAAAAAAATGGCTATAAAATTAAAGAGCTCAACTACCAAGATGGAGATGTAGCCGGAATTAAAACAGTAACGCTGGAATTTGAAGGTGATTTCGCCTTTGGTTATTTGAAAGGTGAGAATGGGGTACACCGCTTGGTACGCATCTCTCCGTTCGATTCCAATGCTAAGCGTCATACCTCGTTTGCTTCGGTTTATGTGTACCCATTGGTAGACGACAACATCGAAATCAACGTCAATCCAGCAGATATCACGTGGGATACTTTCCGTTCGGGCGGTGCTGGTGGACAAAATGTCAATAAAGTTGAAACGGCTGTTCGATTGAGACACGCACCCTCAGGGATCATCATCGAAAATTCAGAATCTCGCTCTCAGTTGGCGAATAAGGAAAAAGCCCTGCAATTGCTTCGATCACAGTTGTACGAACTAGAATTGCGGGCTCGATTGGAAAAACGAAGTGAAATCGAAGCGGGCAAAAAGAAAATTGAATGGGGGTCGCAGATCAGAAATTATGTCATGCATCCCTATAAATTGGTGAAAGATGTTCGCACAGGAATGGAATCGGTCAATGTCGATGGCGTAATGAATGGCGAGATTGACGAGTTTCTCAAGGCCTTCTTAATGATGTACGGAAATTAATCACCCATGAGCGTCACTGTCTACCATAACCCACGCTGCTCAAAAAGCCGCTGCGCTTTGCAATTATTGACTGAGCGGAAGGCTGATTTTACTGTTGTCGAGTATTTGAATGTTCCTTTTTCGAATGAAAGTTTGTCGGCCCTGATTCACCAGCTGAACATTCCAGCATTCGATCTGATCCGAAAAGGTGAACCGGAATTCAAGGAACATTTTCGGGGAGAACGTTTGTCGGATGAACAAGCAATCGAAGCAATGTTGAGATTTCCGAAACTTATTGAACGACCTATCGTAGTAAAGGACGGAAAAGCCATTGTTGCAAGACCAACCGAACGGATCGAGGAATTGTTTTAATGGCATTTTAGGATTTTTAAATCCCATATATTATTAAAGAACTTTGCAGCCCTTAGCACCAAATGAGAACGAAGTATTTTGACCTAATTGACCAGACTTTTGATTTTCCACAAAATGAATTTCATTTGCGTGAAGATCATTTATTCTTCCATGGGATCGATTTGATGCGATTGATTGAAGATTATGGTACGCCCTTGAAATTCAATTATCTGCCGCAGATTTCAAACAACATTCAACGGGCAAAAGGGTGGTTCCGAGAGGCCATTAGTAACCTTGGTTATTCGGGAAACTATTATTATTCCTATTGCACAAAGAGCAATCACTTCTCATTTGTTTTGGACGAAGTGTTGAAGAATGATGTGCACATCGAAACATCTTCAGCGTTCGACATTGATATCGTGCGAAATCTTTATAGTTCAGGCAAACTTCCGGATGGAAAATATGTGATCTGTAACGGATTTAAGCCAAAGCAATACTTGGAAAACATTGCCACATTGATCAATGAGGGGAATTTGCGTGTTATTCCTGTGGTGGACAATACCAACGAGTTGGTGGAATTGCTCTCCATGACGGACAAAGAAATCAGCATCGGGATTCGTATCGCATCCGAGGAGGAGCCAAAATTCGAATTTTATACCTCCCGACTTGGGATTCGTTACCGTGAAATTGTCCCCTTTTACAAAGCAATTGTCAAGGATAACCCTCGCGTGAAGATTAAAATGCTGCACTTCTTCATCAACACGGGGATCAACGATACGGCCTACTACTGGAACGAGTTGACAAAATGTTTACGTATATACAGTGACTTAAAGAAAATTTGTCCTGAACTCGATTCATTGAACATCGGGGGAGGATTTCCAATTAAAAAATCATTGGCTTTTGATTTCGATTACGCCTATATGGTTCGTGAAATCTTGACACAAGTGCAGCGCGTTTGCACCGACAATGAGATTCCTGAGCCGAATATTTTTACAGAATTTGGGTCTTTTACAGTAGGGGAAAGTGGCGGTGCAATTTTTAGTGTACTTCATCAAAAGCAACAGAACGACCGAGAAAAATGGAACATGATTGATTCGTCATTCATGACTAATTTGCCCGATACCTGGGCTATCAATCAACGCTTCATCATGTTGCCAGTCAATCGGTGGAACGACGATTATGAGCGCGTATTGCTTGGCGGTTTGACATGCGACAGCGACGATTACTACAATTCAGAACAGCATTCAAACGCCATTTACTTGCCGAAATTTGAGCGCAACAAGCCCCTTTACCTTGGTTTTTTTAACACCGGTGCGTATCAGGAAACAATAGGTGGATTTGGTGGATTGAAGCACTGCTTGATTCCGGAACCAAAACACATCTTGATCCAAAGAGATGAAAATGGAAAGTTACAGACCAAGCTTTTTAGTGAAGAACAAACAGCCGCCGATTACTTGAAAATTTTGGGGTATTGATTATAATGAGTTATTTATCAAATAACTAGTCGAGTTCCAAGGTAATATTGAACTAAATGACTATTTTTGTTCTCCGAACGAGCAATATTGTTCGCTATCAGACCAAAGATGAAACTTGATAAAATTTTCCTAAAGAGTAATTCACGATTCTCACAAGAGCTAACTGCATGGGCAGGAGAGCGAAATCTTCTTGTGGATGAATTTGCTGAGAAGGTAGAAGATGCCTTGGATGGAATTGACGGATTGGTGATCTTTAGTGAAAATCAAACTGTGGACAAGGATCTTTTGGAGTTGAGAGAGAAATTTGATGGTCAACAGAAACCAGTTCACAAAATTGACATCAATGGAACCTTGATGGTGGGTGTGTCAAACCTTGACCTCTGGATTGAGCGAAACCGTTGCAAAAAGGTCCTTTTTGTTGGCAGCGATTCTCTTGTGAGTAACGCAAACTTAGAAAGATACCTGCTTAGTTTGAAGTAAACTTTCCTTAGTTCCTAATTACGAGTTACGAATTTGGTGGCTCCGCCGCAGCGGACACGTGAGGTTCTCGAAGCCACGAATTACGAGTTAATTCATATCGTTCAAATCGTCCATTGTCTTTTGTCTTATAGCGCAGCGAGTCTTTTGTCCTATAGCGCAGCGGTCCATTGTCCTTCGAAGCTCATAGAGCGTAGAAGGGTCTTTTGTCCTTTTGACTTGGACTAAATGAAATTTTCTCTGTAACTTTCCGTTTCGACAAAATGATCATGCTTCGAAGAATTGTATTCATCCTTTTGATTTTGCCAGTGACTGTTCTTGGACAGCAGCAAAACTTCCGTTCTAAATCAGAGCTGGGGGTGATGTTGGGTGGGTCATTTTATACGGGTGACCTCAATCAGTTTCGCTTGTTTTACAACACACACGCTGCAGGTGGTTTGGTGTATCGCTACAATATTCATTCGCGCTTAAGTTTTCGCGCCAATGTGCTTTACGGAACGGTTTCAGCTTCAGATGCAGATGCCAAACTTGCGCTGTTGGTCAACCGTAATTTGAGCTTTCAATCCAATATTTATGAAGTTGCCGCTGGGGTGGAATTTAGTTATTTCCCCTTTAAGTTGGGTAGTGATAAATACAAAGGCACGGCCTACTTATTGGCTGAAATCGGGCTCTTTCATATGAATCCTAAAGCGATGTACAACGGTGATTTGGTGGAGCTTCAGCCACTGGGCACCGAAGGACAAGGGTCGTCGCTTTCTTCGAAACGAAATTACGGCCTTACTCAGTTGTCGATACCCTTAGGTGTGGGATGTAAGTTGTCCTTGGGAAAGCGAGCATCTCTGAGTTTAGAATATGGCATTCGCAAAACATTTACGGATTACATCGATGATGTGAAAGCCAATACCTTCGTTGATCGAGGGGCACTTGAACTAGAAAACGGGAGTGTTGCCGCTGCATTGGCCAATCAAAACATCAATGGCGATGACTATGGGAAACGAGGAAACGCAGTGACCAAAGATTGGTACACATTCTTCGGTGCGATGTTAACCTTCCGTATAGGAAAGCCCAATGTGTGTCCGATGAACATGTAACAAATAGTTACTAATTACTAATTACGAGTTCGGTGGCTCCGCCGCAGCGGACAAGTGAGGTTCTCGAAGCCACGAATAACTTTCATTAATAACTACAGTAATTAGCAACTAATCATTATTAACTAGTAACTAGTCATTCGTCATTAGTAACTAGTCAAGTCATTAGTAACTCGTAACTATTAGTGTCCGTGTCCCTCGTGGCTATTGTCTAAGTTCACGATTTCAATATCGAACACCAAATCTGAATACGGAGGAATAGCACCTGGACGCCCCATTTTACCGTAAGCCTGGAAGTAAGGGATGATCAATTTTGCCTTACCACCTTTGCCAAGCATCGCTATACCTTCTTCAAATCCTGGGATCATCTTTTGATCGAGGTACGTGAAATCCATAGGTGTTCCGCGGTCATAGGATGCGTCGAATTGTTTGCCATCTGCGCGGAATGTACCACGGTAATGTACAGACAAATGTGTTCCTTTAACGGGCTTGTCGCCGATGCCAGGATTCTCAATGATGTACACCAATCCCGATGGAGATAACTGCGCATTTGGATAGGTCTTTTTCACCTCTTGGAACATGAAGTTTTTGTATTCTTCTTCGCTCATGGCAGCGATCTTTTTGAGCTCTTCAGCACGCGCTAGTTCACCTGCCATCAACTTGTTGTAATTCGCCATGAATGCTTTCGACGCATTCCATTTTTTTGCGTCTTTCCCAATACGGATGATTTTGACTGTATTCATAACATCATCTTGTGCAATGGCGTTTACCACATCTTGCCCTTGGATGACATGACCAAAAACGGTGTGTTTACCATCCAGCCAAGGTGTTTCTTTATGGGTTATAAAGAACTGACTGCCATTTGTTGCAGGACCAGAATTGGCCATAGAGAGTATTCCAGGGCCAGAATGTTTCAAGTCGGGATGGATTTCATCGGGGAAACGGTGTTTTGGGCCTCCCGAACCTACTCCGTCTGGATCACCACCCTGAATCATGAAGTCCGCTATGACACGGTGAAATTTCAATCCATTGTAAAAGGGGGTAGTGTACTTAAGCGTATCGAAAATCGTCAATTTACCTTCGGCCAATCCTACGAAACTTGCTACGGTCATTGGCGTTTTTTGATATTCCAATACACACAGAATTACACCTTTTGAGGTGTTGAATTCCACATATATTCCAGGCTCCATTTTCGGTTTCTTTTCTTTACCAGCCATTGTCGTTCCTGTCATAAGGACTGCTGCCAAAAGCAAAAGGGTGATGCGCATATTTTTCATGTTCTATTTTATTTGTCTATTAATTGCGTTTATCTATTCCCCACAACATCTTGTTTCTGATGGTGTCGAGGAAGTTGTTGTCTTCAAATTTAACTACATTGATCATAAATTCCGCTTTTGTGATCAATACTTCTTCACCTTGACGGATATTTTTTGAGTTTCCATCCAAGCTGATGAGGTACCTGCGCTCGCGACCTTCGATGCTCAACTTAATCGGCATGTGGTCAGGAACGACAACTGGACGCACATTTAAGTTGTGTGGTGCAATGGGAGTTAAAATATGAACTTGACATCCAGGGGTAATGATAGGACCTCCACAACTCAAACTATAAGCCGTTGAACCTGTGGGAGTTGAAACAATTAACCCATCTGCCCAATAGGAATTGAGGTATTTGTTGTCCAAGGAGGCATGAACGGTAATCATGGATGCGGTGTCGCGTTTCTGAATGGTTACCTCATTCAAAGCAAAGTTGTCTTCTCCAAAAAGATGTTCTTCCGTGTGGACGCGAAGCAATGAACGCTTTTGGAATTCAAATTTCTTCTCGCTAAACTGTTCCAAAGCGACTTTAATCTGTTCTTTAGATATGTTGGCTAAGAATCCAAGACGGCCTGTGTTAATGCCGATGATAGGCACCCCCGAGTCGCGAATAAATCCAACGGTTTTTATAAATGTACCATCTCCGCCAAGGCTTATGGTTAAGTCAATGCCACTTTTGAAATCGGCATGACTCGTAAACTCATCTATTTTTTCCGAAATCCCACCCTTGGCTACAAGCTGCTCTTTGAGTTCTTTTTCAAGTACTGGCGTCCAACCAAAGGAATTGAGCGCTTCAAATAGTTCGTTGAAATAAACGAGGCTTTGCTTGTTGACTTTCCTTCCGTAAATCGCGACGTTCATATCAGAATTTTAGAAATTTCATCAAGGATTCATAACGCGTTTGTATGTCGTCATCTGCCTCGCTGCGTTGAAACGATGCCTTTATGACATAGTCGTAACGCTCGAAAGTTCGGATGATGCTTCCAAGTTCAACTTGATTGATTTTCAGAGTTACTTCAAGCTTAGTGGAATCTGGACTGCTCATGATGTATGAGCTCAAGATACGCGCGTTGTTGCTTTCAACGATTTGAGCAATTTGGGCCATGGAGTAGTCCAAGGTGTTGACTTCAAGGACAAGGATTCCTCCGATCTCTTTGATGCTTCCAGTATTTGCAATTAGCGACATCAAATGGTACACGCTGGTGCACCCCAAGTAGGTCTCATTTTCATCCAAAATAGGCATGATGCTGATGCGAAGATCCGACATTTTAGCAAGTACCTCGTAGATATGAGCTTGCGCTAAAACATAAGGCCTTGGCAGATGATCGAACAGCACATCGAGCGTTTGATCGAGATCCATTTTATCCAATACATCCGATTCAGACAGGACGCCTACAAAATTTCCATTCTTTAGCACGGGTAGGTGAGAAACCTTAAATTCATCCATCCATCGAAGGGCCTTTTCGCCTGTATCCGTATGGGTTAGTGGAGGGATTTCTTCCGTAATCAGTTCTATTGCTCTCATTCGTGTAGCCAAAGTAGTAATTAAGTTCTGAACTTCGTATTTTTGTCGTGCCAAAAAATGTTAGGAAAGATGACCAAATTGAGTGTGAACATCAACAAAATCGCAACGATACGAAATGCGCGCGGCGGGAATACTCCCAATGTAGTGAAGGTAGCTATCGACTGCGAACGCTTTGGCGCAGATGGGATTACTGTGCATCCTAGACCGGATGAACGACACATTACCACACAAGATGTTTACGATTTGAAGGAGGTGGTAACAACCGAATTCAACATTGAGGGCTACCCCGACGAAAGATACATGCGTTTGATTGAAGACACCATTCCTGCTCAAGCAACGCTTGTTCCTGATCCACCGCATGTACTCACGTCAAATGCAGGATGGGACACGGTGAAACACCAAGATCAGTTGGCGGAATTGGTAAAAGAATTTCGCCGCTTGGGCGTGAGAAGTTCCATTTTTGTAGACACCAATCCTGTACATATCGAATATGCAGCAAAATGTGGCGTAGATCGGATTGAATTGTATACTGGACCTTTCGCAGAAGACTTTTCATCAGATCCAGTCAAAGCGATTGAATCGTATGTTTTTGCTGCTGAATTGGCCCATTCACTCGGTTTGGAAATCAACGCTGGACATGATCTGAGCTTAGACAATCTAAAGTTTTTTAAGCAATCCATTCCTTGGTTGGCAGAGGTGTCAATTGGTCATGCATTGATTTCAGATGCCTTGTACCTAGGGCTAGAAAACACCATTCAGCGCTATAAGTTGCTCTTGGAAGATTAATTCTCCTTCATGTGGATTGTGCGCTGTGGGTAAGGCACGCGGATTCCATATTCTCGGAAAAGGCGGTCAATTTCAAATCGAATCTCGGACTTGTAATTGTTGATTTCCCAACTTTGGTCTGCCCAAAAAACCAATTCCATTTCTAATCCATTTTCTCCAAAATGAGAAAGTCGAACATCAATCGGTTGAGTTTTTCGAACCTTTGGATGTGCCAGAGCAGCTTGTTTGAGTAAGCGCGTCACTAACTCCGCATCGCAACCGTATTCAATCGTTAGGTTGATTTTGAATCGCGACAATTCTGACCCATGGCTCCAGTTTTCAACATATTCTTGCGTGAGTTTTGTGTTTGGGATAATCAGCACATTTCCATCACGCGTTTCGATTTGCGTCGTTCGAATGTTAATCTTCAAAATTTTGGCGACAAATCCCTCTGTTTTTCCACCACTCGACACCTCGACAATATCACCCACTCGGACATTTCCTTCAACCAACAGTACTATCCCCGCAAACATGTCCTTGAATACGTCTTGAAGTCCGAGTCCGAGTCCAACGAAGATTCCAAGTGATCCAGTAATCAACAACGAAAGATCAAGCTCTAGCGCTTGTAAACTGGTAAGAAACGCGAAAATGTAAATAATGTATTTTGCAATCTGCACATACACAAATTCGGTCGCTGGGTTGAAGTTCGGTTTTCTCCGTAAGCGCTTGCTGATGTATAGTTTGACAACATTCAGGATGATTCTCGCGAAAAAGAAAATCGTGACAATCGAAAGTATATGGTAGAAACTGAGTGTAAACTTTTTCGATTCTATGAGTTTGAAGTTCAGGAAGTCACCAAAAGTGACATCCTCATTATTGAAGTTAAAGGTCAGCACAGAGATATAGACAGCAACAATGTAAACACTCTGACTTAGCAGTCTCAGCCACGTGACATTTCTTCCTTCGACACGGATGTTGGCATTTTGTAAATAGCGCTTCAAGGTTCGATGAATGACTCTCCTTAGAATCATCGCCACAAAAAAGATGATTGCGAGGAAGATGACATTCCAAAAGCAAACAGCGTATGGTCCTAGATTGAAAATTGTTTTGCTTAACATCTTATCTCAAAATTATACGTCCAAGTTTTTCAGAAAATGCCAATTTAATTTTTTCTAAGAGGATTTGCTCAGCAATTAAGTCCTGCATGTCGTTGAACTCAAGTTCCACCTCAGCAGAAAGTTTGACTCGAATGTCATCGATACGTTGTTCAATTTTTGCTGCTTTAAAGCTATAGATAGCATTCATCGCTGCTTCATTTAATTTATCCGACTCTGAACGTGTATGAATGTTGTACTTGTTGATCCAATGCGCACTAAGTTCATGGTCCGACGATTCGATGTCCGTAACATAACGCACGATATCTTGGTCTTCCAAGTGCTTAAAATAACTCGTTTTTAACAAGGTGTTTTCGGTCAATCCTTCTCGGAAAAGTCGATAAATGGTTTCGAAAAGTGGCGTTGTGAAGGTCAACCCATCTTTGTCAAGTTCATGGCAAATCAATTCAATAACACTCGTCTCACGCATTGATTTTTCACCTTGTTCGTTCATGTGCTCGATCTGTACGAGTCGTGTTCCAAACTTTACGAGGAGGCGAACCAAGCCATGTTCGTCGCGGTATAGGTCATTTCTATCCTTATTGGGACGCAGTTCCAAGAGCTGCTCCGCTTCTTTGGGTGCTGTCACTTCACGAAGCTCCGGTTGCCCCAATTGCTGGGAAACAACATTCTTTCGAAGCTTCATCAATTCGCCCGCAACAACTTGTTCACTGATGCCAAAGCGCGTTGAAATCGACTGCATGTATACCGTTCTGGTAATTTGATCAGGTATCAATGCCACAGAATGAGCGATGTCTTTAATCAGCTCGGCGAGTTTTATTGGGTCTTTTTCTCCCTCTTTTAATAGGATGTCTGATTTGAAGGAAATAAAATCTTGCGTATGCTCCTTGATGTACGTTTCTAGTTCTTCTGAACTTGCCTTTTTCGAATAAGAATCGGGATCTTCACCGTCGGGAAAAAGTACAACCTTTACATTCAAGCCTTCTTCGAGAATTAAGTCAATCCCGCGGAATGAGGCCTTGATCCCAGCGGCATCACCATCGTACAAGATCGTAACATTGTTGGTGTAGCGACGAATGAGTTTGATTTGGTCTTTCGTCAGGGATGTCCCAGAGGAGGAAACAACATTCTGAATCCCCGCTTGGTACATGCTGATGACATCCGTATATCCCTCACACAAAAAACAATTGTCGTACTTGATGATATCTCCCTTGGAAAAGTACAAACCGTATAAGATTTCACTCTTGTTGTAGATTGGGCTCTCAGGAGAGTTAAAGTACTTGGCAATTTTTTTATCGGTGAATAAGGTTCTTCCGCCAAAGCCGAGTACCCGACCTGAAACACTGTGGATTGGAAACATCACTCTGCCCCGGAAAAAGTCAAAGCGTCGATCGTCTTTGGATTTGACGAGTCCCACTTTTTCCAGGTATTCTAACTTATATCCTTTCGCTAGGGATGCTTTTGTAAAATCATCACCACTGTTTAAACAATAGCCGAGTTGAAATTTTTCAATGATGTCTTTTCGGAACCCGCGCTCCTCGAAGTAGGATAGGGCAATGGCATTTCCTTCTTCTGAGGTGTGCAAGCGCTCTTTGAAGTGGTCCTTGGCAAATTCATTGATGATAAAAAGACTTTCTCGTTCAGTTGTCGCTGCAATTTGTTCTGCCGATTCTGGGGCGTCTTCAGGGATTTGAATGCCATACTTATCGGCAAGCCATCGAATGGCCTCAGGAAAGGAAAAATGTTCCTTCTCCATGATGAAAGTCACAACCGTACCGCCTTTCCCAGTGGAGAAACATTTGAAAATTTGTTTTGCAGGCGAGACCACGAACGAAGGTGTTTTCTCATCAGTAAAAGGACTTAATCCCTTCATGCTCGATCCCGCACGCTTTAAGTTGACAAACTCACCGATCACTTCTTCGATCCGTGCCGTTTGCATTACTTCATCGACAATATGTGGTGGAATTTTAGACATTGATTATTCTACAGGATATCCAAAATCTTTTTCGTCTGTGACATTTCCTTTTTCATCGTAAGTTGTCCAAATACCAACAGTGATGTCATTTTTATATTCTCCTCGGTAGTGAATGCCGCCATTTGGGTATTTCACAATGGTAAATCCTTCGCGAATTCCATTTTCATACATCGTCGTGGAAAGCTCTAAGCCATTTTCCGCGTAAAAAACCCAACGGCCAGAACGCTTTTTTTCTTTCGTCATTCCACCCTTGAACTTGATGTGTTTTTTCCCAGGGTACCATTCGGTATAAATTCCATCCTTCACTTCAACCAAGACTTCCTTCTTTTGAATTTCATTCGTTTCATCGGTTTCTTCGCCATTTCCACAAGCCGTTAACACAAAAAAGAAAAGGATACTGAGGGTGATTAATCTATACATTGTTCGTCTTATTTTTCACGTGTGGTGGTGTATTCTACAAGTCCAATCAACGAATTTTTCGCTTCAGATTCCGGTATGTCAGTCAGCAAATCGAGCGCTTGAGCTTTCAATTCCAACATTCTGGTTTGCGCATATTCAATTCCGCCATATTGGATGACCAATTCAACGGCACGTCGCACTTGCTTTGTTTTTTCGTTTTTATTTTTCACAATGTTGATCAACTCTTTACGCACCTCTTTTGGCGCTGTATTGAGTGTATAAATCAATGGCAATGTCATTTTGCGTTCGCGAATATCAAGCCCAGTAGGTTTCCCAATTTTTCCTGATGTTCCGTAATCGAAGATGTCGTCTTTGATTTGAAAGGCCAACCCGACCAACTCTCCAAAGTTGCGCATGCGCTCACTCATGTCCTCTCGATCTACTGAAATTGCTCCTGCCTCACAACACGTTGCAATCAAGGAAGCTGTTTTTTGACGAATAACTTCAAAATAGATTTCTTCCGTAATGTCCAGTCGTCGTGCTTTTTCAATTTGCAAGAGCTCACCCTCACTCATTTCCCGCACTGCGCGGGCAACAACTTCGAGCAAGCGAACATTTTTCTTCTCAATCGACAAAAGCAATACGCGCGAGAGCATGTAATCTCCCACAAGGACCGCAATTTTATTTTTCCACAAGGCATTCACCGAGAAAAATCCTCGGCGCTCATTGGCATCATCGACCACATCGTCATGCACCAAAGTCGCCGTATGCAGCAATTCTACCAAGGATGCAGCATCGTACGAACGATCGTTCATCTCTCCAAGCATCTTTGCCGTAAGAAAAATAAACATCGGGCGCATTTGCTTGCCTTTACGGCGAATGATGTAGTGAGTAATCTTATCGAGGAGAGGTACTTTGGATTTCATGCTTTGACGAAAACGCACTTCAAATTCAGCCATTTCTGACTGTATAGGGTGCATTATTTCATCGACAGTTTGCATGGAAACAAATATACTGAAAAGACAAGAGACAAAGGAGAATTACGAATTACGAATTACAAATTACAAATTACGAGTTACGAGTTACGAGTTTGAATCTAAACTCTTCGAAGATTGATTAAGTCCTTCAGCGCAGCGGTCCATTGTCCTTCGAAGCTCAACGAGCGATGAAGTGTCTTTTGTCTAAAAAAGAATTACGAGTTAAATCTTAAACAGCTTTAATTCTATTGGGAATTTGGTGACTGTATCAATTTGACACCTTCGGGAATTTTTTATTCGTGATCTTTTGAATTCTAGCCTCAACCGAAAATTTTCCAACTAGTAACTTTTAAAGTCCTTCAGCGCAGCGGTCCATTGTCTTACAGCGTAGCGAGTCTTTTGTCTATTTCGTAACTCGTCACTTCAAAATCCCCGCTCGCTCAACTATCGCCTTGTTCTTGTTGGCCAATTGCCCACATGCCGCATCAATGTCTTTTCCTCGGCTTCGTCGAACATTGACCACAAGATTCTTCGACTCTAGAAAGGCCGCAAAGGCATCCACTCGTTCTTTACTCGCTTGTTGAAATCCACCATCGTCAATGGGGTTGTATTCAATAATATTGATTTTACAAGGCACGCAGCGGGCAAAAGAAGCAAGCTCTTGAGCGTCCTCAAGGAGGTCATTGAAATCTTTAAAAATGATGTATTCAAAGGTGACACGCGCGCCCGTCTTTTCATGGAAATACTGCAATGCCTCAGACAATTCTTCCAGGTTATTGCTGTTGTTGATGTCCATGATTTTGCTTCGCTTTGCATCGTTGGCAGCATGCAGTGAGAGGGCCAAATTGAACTTCACATCGTCATCGCCAAGTTTACGGATCATCTTCGCAATTCCAGCGGTTGACACGGTGATGCGCTTGGGCGACATTCCAAGTCCTTCGGGAGAGGTAATCATCTCCACAGAACGAAGCACATTTTTGTAATTCAACAAGGGTTCACCCATCCCCATATATACGATGTTCGTGAGAGGCGTGCTGTAGCGCGAATCTGCTTGGTCACGGAGATAAACGACTTGATCAACAATTTCGCCAGCACTTAAATTCCGCAATAGCTTTAATTTTCCTGTTGCGCAAAATGTACATGATAAACTGCAGCCCACTTGTGAAGAGATACACGCTGTAGTCCGCGACTTTGTTGGAATCAATACGCCTTCAACCACTTTTGTTTCATCAATCCCAAAAGCACATTTAATTGTTTTGTCGCTACTGATTTGTTGATCTTGGACAGTCAAATGATCGATGTAAAATTCTTGGTTGAGTAGGTCGCGAAGTTCCTTGCTCAAATTGGACATGGCGCTAAATGAATGTGCATTTTTTTGCCAAAGCCACTCATACACTTGCTTTGCACGAAACGATTTTTCACCACGCTCGGATAAGGCTTCTTTAAGCTGATTGAAGTCTAAGGATCGGATATTTATACGCTGCTCGCTCATATAAGGCCTCAAAGGTACTGAATAAACACGTGTTTTGATGTGTCTTTAAATCCAACGGATATCTGAGTCCCGAAGAAAAACGCTTTTGCCGTTTTGCAAGGTGACAGAGGTTTTCGTTTTTGTCAGGCCTTCATATTTGACCATGGTTCCCTCTGGTAAGGTTAACGTTGAACGTTCTCCAAGGTCATTCACGAAAACAGGTGCTGATTTTTCAACAACCACACCGTACGATTTCTGGTGTAAATACGCTTGGATGGAGTATGCTGAAAAAATGCTAAAACACAGTAAGAAAAAGGAGGATAAGCCTACCACCCGCAGCATCGGATGTCGAGAAAAATCGTTCTTTCGCAAGAGAAAAAACAAACAAATACCAAACACAAAGGACAAGAAAACACTCAGATAGGTCCAGTTCGAAAGTCCAAAACCAATCAATGCACGCTCAAATGGTGTTGCAATTTGAAATGGGATGTCAGTCAATCCGAGTGATTTCCTGCAGATATTGATATTCGCTGAACTTTCTTGGTCGAAAGGATTCTCTTTAAGCACCTTGGAATAGACCCAAATGGCCATCCCGTTTTGGTTCAGATGACGAAAGCAAGATCCTGCATTGAAGTATGCGCTCGTGCTGTGTGCTGATTGATCCGCAAGATCTAAAAATAATTTTGCTGCTTTGTCGTATTCTCTGCTATTGCTCAGCGAAACGGCCTCTTCGAAGTCACTTTGAGCAAAGGAAT
The DNA here is from genome assembly GCA_903873915.1 of uncultured Flavobacteriia bacterium. Lineage (GTDB taxonomy): Bacteria > Bacteroidota > Bacteroidia > Flavobacteriales_D > Crocinitomicaceae > M0103. The sequence continues at coordinate 24,752 of CAIQQH010000113.1, forward strand.
AAACCCCTGCAATTAGAGATAGAATTGCGGTAATTAATTTCATACCTTGTGCAATTCAAGTACAAATAAGCGTGCTTCCGAAAGTAGATTTTCTGCATCAATGGCTTCAATCCCCATTCCGTACTGGGCATTCTCACAGGTGGACATCAGGGATACATAACGAGAAATCTGTGTATCTGTAGCGCCCTTTTTTATCAATTGATGCACAATGATCTCACGTGTGCTTGGTGCTATGTTTGATAATGTCAGACACTGACTGATTTCCATTTCAACAATACCTTGAATAGCAGAAAAGTAGTTCGCGTTTCGCTCAGGAAAAGTTTTTGAGAGTTGTTCAAATTGCGCATTGATTTCTTCACGGGAGAGTCGAGTAGGGGCGTATGGTTGAATCGGCGCCATATCTTTTCTTCGAAGCCATAATCCGAAAAGAAATGCAACCAATAGCGGTGAACCAAGCAATCCCCAATACAACGGACTTCCGAAGTTTAGTGTGTTATCAGCTGGAACGTCCATCTCCTCACGCATTGGACTCCATAGATCCAAGGTGCTTGAAAGTGACTGTTCGCCATTCGTCGTATTCTGAAAGTTTAAGTCTTGTTGAATTTTCAATAGCATGGGCCCTGTGGATGACTCGATGTATTTCTCTTTGAAAGGATCAAAGTAGGTGAATGTTGTTTGTGGCAATGTCAAGTCACCAGCTCGATTAACCTGGATGTTGAACTCAAAAGTGACGGAACCCTCTGCACCTTTAAAGCTATAAGACAGATCTTCGGTCATTACAGGATCTCCGTAGAGGACAAAACCTTTAGGAAGGTCTAGTTTCGGTTCACCGATGTTCTGTAAATTTCCCGTTCCTGCTATGATCACTTTCATGGTGAACACATCGCCTTGACGCATGCGCGTATCGCTTACCTCACGTGAAATGGTAAATGACCCAACACCGCCTGTAAAACTAGTGGGTGCTCCTGAAGGCAGGGGTTTTACGTCAACTGACGCTCCGGATGAGGTGATCGAAACAGCATCAAATGCGCTGTGTAGGACCAGCTTGAAAGGTTCAATCTTCTTTTTTCCTGATCCCGTCGGGAAGACCACTTTTTTATCGTAATCAAAAGTATAGTAACTGTTTCCTCGGATGCGCGCTTCTTCCAGCAAAATGCGACTCGAATTTCCAATGTCGTGCTTGTCAATGACGCCATCCATCGCGAATGATCGGTAATTTTCGAGGTGTGTGGCATTGAAACGGGTGTAAATTTTTGCGGACAGAACAAGTGGCTGTCCTTCATAAATTGATTTTGCCGATTGCGTAATGATTCCAAAAGCAGGTTCACGTAATTGTCTAGCCGTAAGTTGTACATCTGATTGAACTTCGGGAGCAATCTTTTTGATGGTGACACTTACTGAATTTGAGCGGTAGACTTTATTTCCCTTTTTTACATAGGCTGGACCAATGGCAAATGTTCCTTCCTTGTCAATCGTACCCGTGTGCGAGTAAAAATAGTAGGTGACAGTGCGGCCAGTGGTGTAGTCCGTTTCCTGCTCCATCCCGTTCATGATGTCATACCCTTGTGTGAAATCCTGCGGAAGGTCTACCTCGATGTCGCCGTGAATGTTGGATTTAACAGAAATCGTGATGACATCACCCACATTGGCGGTTTTTGGTTCAACGGTCAACTGCACCAAGGGCTTTTGTGAGAATGAACTCCATGAACAAATGAAAAGTGCGATATGTGCCAGTAGATACTTCATCACCAATCTTTTCTAGAACGAACTGCTGCATTCGTTTCTTTTCCTTTATTTAGTTTTTTCTTCGTTGCAGCCTCCGCACGGGTCAACTTGTCCAGCAAACGGTCAATGCTTTTGTTGGGCAATTTAGCTCCATTTTCGTCACCTTTTTGGTCCTGAGGATTTGATTTTTCCTGAGGATTTTTATCTTTTTTAGGTGGATTTTTTTTGTCTTTAGGCTGATTCTTTTTGGACTTTTTTGAGTTGTTCTTGTCTTTGTTTTTTTGTTGTTCCTTCAACTTGCGTATGGCTTCCGACAAGTTGTAGCGGGTTTTTTCGTTATTTGGATTTTTTCGCAAGGCATTCTTGTATGCGCTAATGGCCTGAGAATATTCCTTCTTCTGCATGAAACTATTGCCAAGATTGTGATGAACCCTCGCTTGTTTTTTGGTGCTTTTAATTTTTGATTTACTCAGCCATTGCGCTGCAGCGTTGAAGTCCCCCAATCTATAGGCCGTTTGACCGATTTCGTTGGCGATGTTTATGTTTTTCGGTGCCTTCTTTTGCGCCGATTGGTAGTACTGAAAAGCAAGCTTGAAATTTTTGTTCGAATAAGCAGTGCGGGCCATGTTCAATGAATCACGCCATTCTTGTGTCTTCCCCGAAAAGCCGAGGAGCACGCTGATTGTGAACGATATGAAAATTGCCTTCGTCATTTTATCTGTTCCTTCGTTTCAGCCAATTTGTGCCCGTAATCAAGAGAAGACCACAAATCAAGGATGCAAATAACGGAATTTGATATTGATTTTTCGCTACGTCAAATTCCTGTTCTTGGCCCTTTGAACGCTTCATTCGGTTAATTTGTGTTAAAATGGGCTTTAAGTCAGGGAATCCTTCGGAGCTAAGAGCAGCTGTGCCTTTGGATTTTGAGGCAAGTTCACGGATGAGGTTTGGATTCATGCGTGAAACAACCAATTGCCCACGCCCATTTCGCTTGTAACCGAGTTCGGGACGAAGCGGATCAGTTGGAACAGGCCCCCCATTGGTGGAGCCAATACCAAGTATGGCCATCTCAATGTTCTTGTCGCGAATGGAATCAATGATCGTTGATGGGTCATCCTCGTGATTTTCTCCATCGGTGATGAGCAAAATTCCTTTTGAAGTTTTGGACTTGGTGAACATGGTATTTGCCGTTTGCAAGGCTGCTTTAATGTTTGTGCCTTGATTGGAGAACATCGAGGTTTCAATTTCATCGATGAACAATTTTGCGGCTGAATAGTCCGATGTCATGGGCAGTTGTACATAGGCACCACCTGCAAAGACGCAAACCCCCACTTTTTCACCTGTAAATTGATTCACCAACTGATTGAGCGCACGCTTGGCACTGACCAATCGCGAACTTCCTCCACGCATGTCTTTGGTGTTCATCGAATTGGACACATCCAAGCAGATCACCAATTCAAGTGTTTTTGTCCTTGACCGTTCTCGTTTTGTGCCCATGGAAGGTTGTGCCATGGCCAGCACAAGAAACACGAGAAAAGAACGAAACAGAAGAAAATGCAAAAGTGACTTATTGGGTAGAATGGGTTGAAAAACGGAAGACTGAAGCGTGATCGGAATTTTTCCCAAACGGTGATTCATTCTCCGTAAATTGACGAAATAGAGAAAATAAATGGGGATCAAAAGGAGCAGGTACCAAAGTTGTTCATCCTTCAAAAAAACCAACTGTATTTTCGCAGTTTCCTCAGTAAAAAAGCCGAAGGACAATAAAACCAAAATGACAACAAGCCAAAAGCTGAACTCGAAAAGTAGGGCTCTTGACACCATGCGAAACACTGGAAAAATATGTTGCTTCTTATTGCTCATTTCTAAATACCATTCGTTGAACAATCCAAGTGATGCATGCGAGCATTAAGGCCCAATTTAAAAAAGCCATTGGTGTGGCTGGGGGATCCGATGAATACTTTTTGTCTGTCAGTTTTTGCTTCTCCAGCTTTTCAATTTCAGCATAGATTTTTTGCAGACTGGCTTCATCTGTCGCTCGGAAATATTGACCATTGGTTAAAGTCGCAATCTTCATGAGCAGTTCTTCGTCAATCTCGACAGGCATGTTCTCGTAGCGAACGCCAAAAGGGGTGGAAACGGGAGTGGGTGCTTCGCCATTGCTACCCACACCAATGGTGTACACACGAATTTTTTTGGCACGAGCTACCTCAGCTGCCGTGATTGGATCGGTGTCACCTGCGGTATTTGTTCCATCGGTAAGGAGGATAATCACCCGAGATGGTAAACTGTCGTTGCGCAAGCGGGTTACGGCCGTTCCCAGACCAGTGCCAATCGCCGTTCCTCCTTCAAGTCCTTCAGGGGAGACAGCATCGATTTGTTGCTTCAAAATTTCATGGTCCATGGTCGCTGGACAAGCGGTATAGGCTTCACCTGCATAGACTACCAAACCAATTCGATCCCCTCTGCGCCCGTCAATGAATTGCTTGGCGACGCGCTTGGATGCTTCCAATCTATTGGGTTCAAAATCCATGGCGAGCATCGACACGGACACATCCAGCGCAATGACGATGTCGATTCCTTTTTTGAAGTCTTGATGAACTCCCTCGGGTGATTCTGGATGGTAGGGTTTTGTCATTGACACAATTACCAATCCCAATGAAGCTAAATAGGAAAAAACGATGATTGAGCGTAGAATTGGAATCCACCGACTTGAAAAAGTTGACTGTTCAGTCGGTTTCCCAGTGAATTTTAAGAATCCTGGTGCTTGAGTCTCCTTTTTCTGCCACAAAAAATAAGCGATGGGTAGCAGCGCTAAAGCCATGAACCAAAGCGGCGCGAAGTACTCGTACTCCCAAAAGGCGATGTTCCATTGATCAAACATGTGTTAACCTTTCATCAGTTGTTTGTTCGACAATGTTGCGGCAATCGTCCAAATTTGCACGAATAATCCTTTCTTCAGGTACAGATTTCGCAAACTTCACCATGTCTGAGCCGTTCAAGATAACCCCAATCTCAGTGAGTAGTTTCTCGCTCACTCCATATTGCTTTAAGATCAGCTGCGCTTCGATGCTTGTCTTTTCAAGCAGATTGATGCTGAAGTGCTCCGATAGGTACTGGCGCAAGATGAAAGAAAGCTCGATGTAATGTTCCTTCAATTGGTTCTTTTCCCAAAGACGTTTCTGCTCGAGTTGCAAAATCGATTGAAGTGTTTTTTCTTTTAGAGAAAGCGTAATTTCCTCGTTAGGGATTTCTTTTTTCCGTCGAAAAAACCAAAAAAGGACGGCTGTCAAACCAATAATTGACAACACTGCCCATCCCCATTTATTGAGGAATGAGACGAGCGCAAAAGGCTCATCCGGTAAATCAGAATAGGTTTCTTCTATGTCGAAAATTTTTCCACCTTCTTTTTGGACAACCAAGCGTGCATTTAAATCTGTTCCCGGCAATGTGACATCTTTTTCGTTGATGTTGACCTTTTGTGCTGCGAGCCGATAAGTCCCTTCATCCCAAGGAACGAGCACATAGCTCCCTTTCCAAAATCTTTTGCCGTTTATGAGAACAACGGTATCCATGAATTCCCCAATAATTTCAATTTCTGAGGCGGAAACAGCGCTGGTATCACCCGATTTTGTTGCGGGAAAGTTTCCTTTTAAGGGAATGTGAATGTAGCTAGCGTCCTTCTGAAGCGGCACCAGATAGCTTAATGTGACTCGCTTACCAATCAGCACATCATTTTGTGAGAGGGTCGCCGACGGTGCTTGTGACCGTAGAACAAACCCAGTGAAAATGAAAACTACTATGGCAATGAACTCGCGCATTATCGCTGTTTAAAGAGTGTAATGAGTGGACGAATGATGTCATCGTCCGTTTTGAGGATGACATTGTCGATGCCGCTGCGATTGAAGGCCTGCGTCAATTGGTTTTCGCGTTCAGTAAATTGGGACGAGAAACGTTCCCTCATTGCTGGATCGCTTGAATTGACCCAAGTTGTTTTGCCTGTCTCCGCATTCAAGAGTGATACAATTCCCATGTTGGGAAATATTTCTTCTGCCTGATCCTTTAAGCGAATCGCAATGGTATCGTGGCGCTTAGCAGTGAGTCGCATGCTGTCGATAAAATTAGGGTCGTCTGAAAAATCACTGATGACGAAACTAATGGTTCGTTTTTTTTGCGTGTTGCGTAGGAATTTTAATCCTTCGCTTAGGTTCGTTCCTTTCGATGTTGGCACAAAACTCATCAATTCCCTCAGTATAAGTAAGGTGTGTTTTTTTCCTTTTTCGGGAGTGATGTACTTTTCGACCTTATCGCTAATGAAAAGCGCACCCACTTTATCGTTGTTTTCGATGGCTGAAAAAGCGAGTATTGCAGAGGTTTCCAGTGCCAAATCGCGTTTTGTTCGTTCGGTAGTCCCAAAATCTGTGGAGCCAGAAACGTCTATAATCAGCATGATGGTCAATTCGCGTTCCTCATTGAACACTTTGACATGCGGTTCATTGTAGCGCGCTGTGACATTCCAGTCTATTGTTCGAATTTCATCGCCAAAGTGGTAATCCCGAACTTCGCTGAAGGCCATTCCTCTTCCTTTAAAGGCCGAATGGTATTCGCCAGAGAACATGTGCTTGGTCAATCCTTTTGTTCGGATTTCCAGACGACGAATTTTTTTGAGCAGTTCGGATGTTTCCACACGATTCAATTAGGGCACTTCAACCTTGCTGACGATGCGCGATAGGATTTCTGTGGCGTTCATGTCTTCGGCCTCGGCCTCGTAAGTCAAGCCAATGCGGTGGCGCATCACATCCGGTGCAACCGCGCGAATATCTTCTGGTACCACATACGCTCTTCCATTCAAAAAGGCGTGTGCCTTTCCTGCTAGTGCAAGGTTAATGCTCGCTCGCGGGGAACATCCAAAAGAGATCAATGGTTTCAAGAATCCGAGTCCATATTTTTCAGGTTCGCGCGTCGCAAATACGAGGTCGACGATATACTGTTCGATTTTTTCGTCCAAATAGACCTCTCGAACAAGAGCACGTGCACGTGAAATGTCTTCCGCTTTCATGACGTTCACGCAGGAGGGCAATCCACCAGTGACCACATTGCCGCGTATGATTTGTTTTTCTTCCTCCTTGTTTGGATAAGCGAGAATCACTTTCAGCATAAAACGGTCAACTTGAGCCTCAGGAAGTGGATAGGTTCCTTCTTGATCAATAGGGTTCTGTGTGGCCAAGACCAAGAATGGATTCGGTAAAGGATAGGTAGTGTCACCAATGGTGATTTGTCGTTCTTGCATGGCCTCGAGCAAGGCACTTTGCACCTTTGCTGGTGCGCGATTGATTTCATCTGCCAACACGAAATTGGCGAAAACAGGACCTTTCTTTACTGTGAACTGCTCACTTTTCTGATTGTAAATCATGGTTCCCGTAACATCTGCGGGCAACAAGTCTGGAGTAAATTGAATGCGACTAAATTGCACATCAATCGCCTCAGAGAGTGTCTTAATGGCAAGTGTCTTGGCAAGTCCCGGAACTCCTTCGAGCAATACGTGTCCATCGGCCAGTAGCGCAATGAGCAATCGATCTATCATGTAGCTTTGCCCTACAATGACCTTCGCAATCTCATCTTTCAGTTGTTTGATGAGGATAAATTCCAATTGAATTTTATCGTTTAAAAAGCGCAGTGCTTCTGCCGGAGTAGTTGTGATGTTTGAATTCTCGTTCATTTTAAATTTTTGTTCGAAACACACAAAGTTCACAAACATTCACTCCACGACCTTTGGAAGTGCTGTTAATTCTTGTTAATATTGTAATGCTAACCACTTACGATGATGAATAAACGAACCTGTCTAGAATGCAGTCATGCTTTGACTGGACGTAGGGATCAGAAATTTTGTTCTGACCACTGCCGAAACTCCTTCAACAACCGAAAAAATGAGGATGCGACTGAACACATGCGCCGCATCAACAACATTTTGCGCAAAAACCGACTGATCTTAAAAGCTTATCTTGTCGATGGCAATACCAAGGCACACGGCATTCAGTTGGCTGATGAGGGCTTCAATTTTCATTACTTCACCAATACCTACCGAACACGTGAAGGTGTCGATTTTTTCTTCTGCTACGACCATGGGTATATTCGTGAGGAAAACGAGGTGTACCACATTGTACTGAAGCAGGAGTCACTGCGCTAAGTACTGATTTCCATTATTTTCTAAAAACTGAAACTGAACGTTAATTTAAAATTGTTCTTTTGCAGTTGGAATGGGGACGCGCGAAGTGAAAGCACAAGTGAAGTGTATAGTTAGGAGATTTTTCCTGCTCATTGTAGTTTGTGCTTTATCGAATTCTGCCTTTTCCATGACTTCTAAGGAGAAAGAAACTATCTCTAAGGTGGAAGGTTTAATCCAGACGGGCCAACTGAAAATGGCCGAAAAAACCTTGATTTCGCAGTTGAAGTCAGGTCGGGGAAGTACAGAAGCCCGCTATCAATTTTCCAAACTCTTAAGCAAGGCATACCTGATTCAGCAAATCTTCGATAAATACCTGTTGAATTCGGACAAGTCGTTGACCTTTGCCAAACGCTTACATCCCATTTATGTGTCCGAAGTGTATGCCCAAAAGGCCTACTATTGGCACTACATGATGTGGTCAGACAGTGCCTTGGTGTATTCCAATAAAGCCATGGACCTGTTTCGTAAACACAGATCGTCGATGTCAAAAATTGACGTCCCCTTTATGTATGAGGTTTATGCGATTACCTATTTGTACAGAAATGATGGAGTCAAACCAAGCGAATATTTGGATATACCGATTGCAGACCATAAACGAAAACAGTTCCAATGGTTCGATTCGGCGCTCTTCTATCAAGAGCGTTTCCCATTTAAGTTTTCCAACGATCTATCTATGTTGTACCGCTCGTATGCCAATCGCTGGTTGGACTTGGTCGTTGGTGACAGAAGTTCGAACATAACACCCGCGCAACGGTATGCTTTTCAAAAGGCCAATGCGCTATACGATAAAGGAATTGCATGTTTGCAACCATGGGATTTCAATGATTTCTTATCGCTCAATGGATTAAAAGGAGCAATTTATACGTACACGAAGAAATTTAGAGAAGCGGATGAGATTTTTAAAAATACACTGAAAAAAGTAAGGCGAAAAATACTATTTGACCGATCAAAAGTGGCCTTTCAGCCTTTGATGGTCTTCTTAACTTTTTATACCCGAAACACCTTGAGTTTGACCTACGACAGCAAGTCAATCGATGCGCAAATTGCTATCCTGCGGATGCTTCGTTCCGATTTCTGGCGAAGTTTTGATGCGAAAAATGATTTGCCTTATGATCCCTACCGCACCTCACCCTACATCAACCTCTTTAATCTCTATGCCTTTAAATCCCAGCATGAGGAAAATGGATTAGCAGATTTCACCAAGGCTACGTCTTACTTAGTTACCTTGAAAAGTTACTTCCATTTTTTAAAGAATTGGCCCGATCAAACGTTTCAATCCACACCCTTCGTCCAAATTGCCTCTATTCAAAAGCAGTTGAAAAAGAACGAATGCTTTTTGTTGACGCTCAATGAGAGCGAAATGTTGGAAGGAAAAAAAATCTTGGTCACACGTTCAAAGGTGTCTTTTGTGAAATCGACGACGACTGGTCTTTTGAACGAAAGATCTTGCGACACACTCAATTTCAAGACCTTTCAACGGATGAGTTATCAGGATTTCACGAAGAACTTCTCAGATGTGCTTCGGGCTTTGCCAAAGATGAGAAAGGTGTATATCTGTTACGACGATAAGAATCCTTACGAGATGATGTTGAAAGACACTTCGGCCACGGGGTATTCAAATGCTCATTATCTTGCGAACTCCATCAACTTTGTTCGTGTGTACGATCCAATCACCTATTTTAAAGGCGACAAGGTACTTCATCCAAGACGCATGGATGTTCGTTTTTTACGCCAAAAGGATGGGACGAAGCTGCCATTCATGAATGAGTTTTTCAATCAGTTTGAAACAACGTTCGACTATTCGAAAAAGTCCTATTCTGGCGATATGAAAAAAAGTCTCTTTCCGCCAGGTATATTTCACCTCTATGGTCACGGAGAATTTACGATGGATGAAGAGGCGAAAACTCCAGCGTTTCAGTTGCGTTATTCCTTGTCGAATGGACCAAAATCAGAACGACGCTTGACAGGTGAGTTTCCGGTGCATCGCGATCTTGTGGTCTTGAACAATTGTTTTTCGGGCTACGCGAATTTTCTGGTGAATGAGTTCAATCGAACGATTCCTTTGCGCATCTTGAGTAATGGTGCCAAGGCGGTGCTCGTTTCTCCACATAAAGTGGACGACTTTTTTTCTTCTGAGTTCTTTAAGGTGTTTTACCAGAAAATTGCAGCAGGCATGCTCTTCGAAGACGCTGTATTCGTTGCGCGAAATGAGTTCTTCCAGAAAAATCCAAGCATGCGTCATCCTCAATATTGGGATGCATTTCAGTTGATTCAAAGTTACAAGTTGAGATATATCCCCATAGAACCTACACGCGATTTTCCTTGGTGGATTTTTCTTCTGATTAGTGCGGATCTTGCCCTAACTGCTGCAGGTGCGATTTTGCTGCGGCACGCACAAATTCGTCCTCACTCTTCGAAAGGATCTTAAAGATGCGGATGGCTCTTGAACGTTGATCCATTTCTGTCGCATGGACCCCAATGAAATAAGCGGCCCGATCTGCAAACTTACTTCGACTCTTCCAAATCGTTTCAAATTGTTGCACTGCAATGTCGTGTTCTCCATTCTCGAAGGCAATCAATGCACTGTAATACTGCACCGTATCGTTGTTAGGATGGATTCTTTTTACGCGTTGCATCGCAGCTTCTGCTTTTTCGAAGTCCTGTTTTTTATAGTAAAACATAGCATCGGATACATCTAAACTTGCCGATGTTTCCATATAATTTGGCAATCCTGGATCTTTAAATGTATGGGACAGTTCAATCCGGTTAGAACTCATAAGGTGCATGACACCAGCACTGCTCAGCACAGCAAAGATGAAGATTGCGGCGTATTTAATGATTCGATATTTTGACGTCTTTTTTGCTTGAAGAGGCGATAGAATGGATTTCTTGTTTGCAGCCAATTGTTTTCTGATGCGCACGCAATCTCCAGCACATTCATCGTAAAATTCTATAAAGCCAAGAACAGATTCATCCAAATCTTTTCGTTTGCGCAAGCTTGCCACATGCAAGCGCAAGAGGATGGGTTGATCCAACAACGCCAACAATGAATTTAATGAACGACTATCCATAAAGCAATCGTCGTGAAAGATTTATACATCAAGGCCATTTTTCGTCGAGTCATACTCAATTTGTTTCGCACAGTTTTTTCTGAGATCATGTTCTGTTCAGCAATTTCAATATTGCTGTATCCATCGAGATGAAGTTGAAAAAGCTTCGTTTCTTTTAACGGAAATTCATGCAATCCATCCAATAGTTCAACATTATTTTCCATCAATTGTTTAGCAGGAAGTTGTGTCAAAATGTCGAAGTGTGATTTTTCGGCACGAATGAAGTCGATGGCTTTATTCTTCACGGATGTCGTTAAATAGGCGTGTATTGATTCCACATTTTGCCACTTCGTTTTTCTTACTTCAGTGCTTGTTGCCAATAGCGTGACGAAAAGCTCACTCACTATGTCCCGAGCGACCTCCATATTTTTTACGCGATTATACGCAATCAAGACCATTGGCTCAAACAAAACATGGTACAATTCTCCTAGGGCACGGTCATCGCCGAGAAGAAAAAGAGTCCAATATTTTTGATTTTGAAGCATTTAGGTTTCTAAGATACACTTTAATTCATTGTTGTCCGACTAAATCCATCTTCATGTTTTATCTAATCGCTATTACTCTAGTTTATGGACCCCTTCGGGGTCAAACCTTTGTAACCATAAGCCCTCCCGAAAGACCAATGACCCCATCGGCCTGTCCGCTGCGGCGGGGGTCAAACAGTTTAAATACTAAATGACTAAATCACATAAAATAAAAACCACCCCCTTACTTTAAAACCACTTCATAATACCAATGATTTCAATGGTTTCAAAAAGAGCAGTAAATTTTTATCGGACAACAGTGACTTTAATTGTAAAAAACATCAGCAACATTCGGGACAAACAGTCGAATTAAACGACTAGCTTATAAATCATTGCGCGATGAACATCAAAAAGATAAAGTATTTTATTCATTTGGTAGAAAAGGAACGTACCGGTACACCTGCGGAAATTGCAGAAAAACTGGAGGTAAGTGAGCGCATGATTTACAATTATGTGCAGGTGTTGAAGAATAAGTTTAATGCGCCGATTGAATTCAATAAATACCGAAAGTCTTACCAATTTGAGCGTCCAGGAAAGCTTCATTGGGAGTGGGTAAAGAAATAGTTCAATCAAATTTTAAACTGAATTTATATTTCAGTCGGCAGAGCTTATTTTACACACGCAAAAAAATCGAGCAATCGAACATGTATTTAGAAAACCTGCAGCTACTTATAGAGGCCATCGAGCGAAAATCGACGGGCAATGCACGAGAAATAGCAAAGAAGCTAAATGTTTCCGAGCGCATGGTGTACAACTACCTCGATGTCTTGAAAAATGAATTCGGCGCCCCCATCAAATACAACCGTGTAATCAAATCATACTTTTTTACGGAGGAGGGGAAGATTGAATTGAGGTGGCAAGAGGGGGAAGGAATGAAGAATTAAAAATGAAGAATGAAAGATGAAAAATTTACGTGTAACAGCAATTGTATGTGCGTTGTCGATGGCTTTAATGGCTCAGGTGCCATGCACTCTTTGATACTGCCGGACGCAAAGTTCTAGAAGGTGGATTGAAAGGTAAAGTGACACGTATTTCTTTGAATGGATTTGCTCCGGGCATGCACTCCATCCAAGTGAACAATGAATCATTACCTTTAAGAATAATTAAACAATAACACGCGGAATCTGAAAAGCGAATAGAGTAGGAAAAAAAGTAAAAAAGTAAAAATGAAAAAGTTAACAACAATTTTAGCAGCAATGTTATTTGCAACTTTAATCCTGTCAAGTTGTGGAGAGGAAACGAAGAATGAGGAATTAGCAATTAACACTGAAGATTTAAAAGGGAAATATTTCACACGCTTAGATGAAGATGCTGCAATATATTTCATTAACGACAAAGAACTAATTAGAAGTTATGTTTCTGATGGGGATGTTATTTCGGTGAAATACAAATATTCTATCAAAGGCGATGAATTAACCATCCACAATAAGAGAAAGGATGATGCAGAAGATAAAGACAGCAAATATATTGTTTACAATAACGATGTTATCATGAGTTTTTATGAAGATGGTGATTACGATTATCCTACAGGTGTTTCTTATAAACGAAGTGAATAATTTTTCGGTGTTGGCTATCTCATTTCACATTTTGTGGGTTACTGATTTTTTAAACATAGAATGGATGAAAACCATTAAGACAATTTTCAAGTATGTATAAATACAAATTCACCCTTTGGATCAATAAAAATGGATCCTTTTATACCAAAACGGGTTTTGTGGAATTCCCAAAAGAACGCTATTCATGGACTGTAAATGATCCTGACAAACGACTTATTTGTCGAAAGGCAGCGTCTGAAATTGGTGAAGACCCCGACAATGTGGACTTTGCACAGGGACAAACTATCCTGCAGTGTTTGGGAGCTGTTAAATCGCCATCTCCAACCAGTTCGAGCTCTTCATCGTCAAGTAGCAAGGGCTATTCCGCACCAACCTCCAACGGCCCGACTTTCGAAGAAAAATTGAAAATGAAAGAAATGGAAGCGGAGGAGCGTGAGAAGAAAGCGCAAGCCGATTTGGAACGGGAGAAATTTGAATACCAAAAAAGTCAAGAAGAAAAAGCAGAACGAAAGGCCAAGGCCAGCAAGTTGCGTCGAGAAGGAAAGCCATTTCTCGCATTTATTGTGGAGTATCAAAATGCGGTTATTGCAGCCGTTGCTATTCCTGTAGTTGCATTGGCATTTTATTTCATGATGCAATCGTCAGACAACGAAACTGCCGAGGCTACCCGCATTAATCTAGAACTTGAACAAATCGAAGATTCGGTTAAAATACTTATCCAAGAGAAGAATTTTGACCGTGCTTTGGTACTTGCCAATAAACTAGTTCATCCGATTGGGATTGTCTACGATGGAAAAGGGACCGAATGGGAACCAATGTATTATGACCAATACTGGGATCAAAAAAGATCTGAATACAAGGAGATAATTGCAGCTGGTGGTGAACTAAATGTGGAAACGCAGGAATCTACACCCAAAAAGAAAGTCAAAACGGAGGAGACCACTCCAACAGAGGTGGAAGAGTCCACACAAGAACCTGAACCAGAAATCATTTATGAAGAAGGATTGAGTGACGAATATAAATATTGATTTTCTATAGATTCTACTAATTTTTATTTCACACAACAAGCCCCGAAGAATCAACCCTCGGGGCTTGTCGTTTTAAACTATATTCTACTAATAATTCTGCCTCTTTTAAAAAAAAACTAACGCCACCGTTAAAGTTGTTGATGAAGTTGGGCTTGTGCATCTTTTCAATTCCTAATCTTTTGATTGCCCTGCTAGGCTATTTTTCTGAGTTGACAAGTACTGAAAAGCCAAGGGGCTAAACATTTCATATCACCGCGTGTTTTATTTAAAAGAACCATTATGTATCGACTCAAGCGCACCCAATTCGTCAAAACAGATTTAAACACCTGCTGGGATTTCTTTTCTTCACCGGCTAACTTGTCGCGCATCACGCCAAAATACATGGGCTTTGATGTCTTGACTGAGGTCGCTGAGAAAATGTATCCCGGCATGATGATCGAGTACCGTGTTCGTCCGCTAATGAACATCCCGATGAAGTGGATCACGGAAATCACGCATGTCGAGGAGGGAAAGTTCTTTGTCGATGAACAGCGTAAAGGGCCTTATAGCATTTGGCACCACGAGCACCACTTCAAAGCGGTAGAAGGGGGCGTCGAGATGACGGATATCGTCTCCTATGAATTGCCGTTCGGTGTGCTCGGTAAAGCGGTACACCCGATCCTCGTCAAGAAAAAGCTGGAAGAAATCTTTGCCTTCCGCTTTGCCGTTGTGGATGAGATTTTTCATCAAGAAAAATAAGCTTGTTCTGAGGTAGCCCCGTCGAATGGTGCCTCAAAGGTTTCCGTTTCTATCTTCGTTTTTCGTCGAATCGAAAGGGTTTTGGTTAGTTTAAAAGCAAAGGGTTATCACTCAAGCGACTGCAGTCCTCGAACAGTTTCTAAGGCATGTGCGATGTGTCCCGAAGGGTCTGTCATTGAATTGAAAATGCCTTGCACTGTGCCTTTCAAATCGATAATGTAGGTCACTCGCCCTGGAAGAATGCCAAACAATGCACGCGGAACACCAAAGGATTTGCGCACTAAAGCTCCTTCATCAGCCAATAGGGTAAAGTTGAGTCGGTGTTTTTCGGCGAATTTTAAATGTGCCGCAACACTATCCGAAGAGATTCCAATCACCTTGCATCCCAAATCTGAAAAATCGGCGTGGCTGTCGCGAAATGAACACGCCTCTTTTGTACATGCTGGTGTATCGTCCTTTGGATAAAAATAAATCACAAGGATTTGCTTGCCGATAAGATCAGCTGAGTTGATCGTTTCTCCTTGTTGATCCAACAAGGAAAAGGCAGGACAAAGGTCCCCGACAGAAAGAGATTTATTGCTCATTGAGTGCTGTTTTATACCGTTCGATGGCACGAAGTCGTGCAAATGAATGCTCGACGATGGGTTGAGGATAAGCAGGTGTTCCAAATTCGTGCACCCACTTGCGTATATAGACGAAATCTTTATCGAATTTTTCTTGCTGACTTTGCGGATTGAATACACGGAAATAAGGCGCAGCATCGCATCCACACCCTGCAGCCCATTGCCATCCACCGACATTGCTGGCTTGATCGTAATCGAGCAATTTTTCAGCAAAATACACTTCCCCCAAGCGCCAATCAAGCAGTAAATGCTTACTTAGAAAACTTGCCACTACCATGCGCACGCGGTTGTGCATGAAGCCAGTGGCATTCAATTCGCGCATTCCAGCATCTACCAAAGGATAACCTGTTTTTCCTTCACACCATGCTTTGTAATGTGCTTCGTTGTGTTCCCAAGGAATTCGGTCATATTTCTCCCGAAAAGCATCCTTTGCAGAATGAGGAAAGTGGTGAATGATCATTTGGTAAAAATCCCTCCAGATCAGTTCATTCAAAAAGGTCTCGTTGGATTTTACCGCTTCACGTGCAAGCGCGCGAATACTTATGGTTCCAAAACGCAAATGCAGTCCGAGCTTACTGGTGCTCGAAAGGGCAGGGAAATCACGCTTTTGTGTGTAGTCTTTTATGATCTGAGCGGGAAATACACGAGTTGGAAATTCCACATGTTGTTCTGATGAAAATCCCATCTCCTCCAGTGAAATACAGTCGCTTTGCTGAAGTTTTGTTAGCTTTGCGAAATTCTTCTCTGTAGAATAAGATGTGAGATTAGACTCATTCAGGGTGTCTTTCCATTTCCGCGAATAAGGTGTAAACACGGTGTATGGACCTCCATCATTTTTTAGCACTTCGTCTTTTTCAAAAATGACATGGTCTTTGGCACCGATGAATGCAATACCACTATTTTTTAACGTCTCGAAAATGACTAGGTCGCGCTTGCGGGCATAGGGTTCATAGTCCCGATTGGTAAATACGTTCGATGCATTGAGTTCTTTCGCAAGGGAAGGAATGAGTTCAATAGGGTCACCGTATTCCACCCTAAGGTCAGACCCTAATTTTCGGTATTCTTCTTTCAGACGATTAATCTCCTGATGAATGAAAATTATACGTTGATCGTTTTTCGGAAGCTGTTCCAGGATTGTGGTATCAAAAATAAAGAGCGGAACAACTGCCGTGCTTTTTGAAAGCGCCTTGTACAATCCGGCATTGTCTTCTGTACGCAGATCTCGTCGGTGCCAAAAAATGCTTGTCATAGTCCCGCGTATTCCACGATGTTGTTTTCGGTCTCCCAAAGGCGAACGGAAAGCTGGTACTTTTCGTCTAGTTTAGTCCGTAGGAGGTGCCAAATGACGTATGCAATGTTTTCAGCGGAGGGCTTTAAGTCTTTAAATTCTGGACAGTCGAGATTTAGGTTTCTATGGTCGAAACGCTCGGTAATCTCATCGCGAATGAGATGTTTCAGCATCTTCAAGTCGATGACATACCCTGTATCGGCATCTACAGGTCCATCCACCCATGTTTCTAGCACATAGTTGTGCCCATGGAAGTTGGGATTACTGCATTTTCCGAAGATTTCAAAATTCTTCTCATCGCTCCAACGTTTATCATAGAGCCGATGCGCGGCATTAAATGTTTCTCTCCGACAGACTTTCATAACGCGAAAATGAGTTGATGTGTTGATGATGATCGCGCAGGATAATTTTTAGCCATGCGGTATACAATTCAGGTTGATTGGCGATTGCACTTTTCAGTTCGTCTAAACCAATCCATTTATAGTCAATGGCTTCTTCAGGATTGAGGGTCGGTGATTCATTTGAATACCCATACATCACATGGTCGATCTCGTTTTCGATCAGTGAGTGGTCTAACAAAGTCCAGTATTCAAAAGAAAAGGATGGGTGAAGTTCACACTGCATTCCCATTTCTTCCATCAAACGTCGTTTTCCCGCTTCAATATTCGATTCTCCAGGCGCTGGATGACTGCAACACGTATTCGTCCACAATCCTTCAGAATGGTATTTCCCAAAGGCACGTTGTTGCAAAAGCAATTCTCCAGCGTCATTAAAAATGAAAACTGAAAATGCACGATGGAGCAAACCTTTTACGTGGGCCTCCAATTTTTCGCACGAGCCAATTTCTTGGTCATTGCTATCCACAAGCACAACGTCATTGAAATTGAATCCCATTTTCTAGAGCATATTGAGGTTGTGACGCACGTATGAAGTCAGGAATAAACGGTATTTTTTGTTATTCGGAATACGCACACGTTCGTTTAATATGGTGTGCGCGGTTGTCGTCTTAATTTTCTTGAACAACTTGTAATAGTAGATATAAGCCATGTACACACCAAAACTAGCATTTTTTGGAAGTTGTTTTATACCCTCATAACCAAGTTGAAAATCGATTTCAATGTCGGCTTCGATTTCTTTCTTCACCTCAGTGTTGAAAGCATTCAAATCAATTTTTGGAAAGTAGGTGCGTCCTAGCTCTTGATAATCTGCCTTCAAGTCTCTTAAGAAATTGATTTTTTGAAATGCTGACCCCAATTTCATTGCTGCAGGTTTCAAGCGATTGTATTCTGTCTCATCACCGTTCACAAATACTTTCAGACACATCAAACCGACTACTTCGGCCGAGCCGAGAATGTACTGTTCGTACTTACCGACATCGTATGCTTTCTTGTCCAAATCCATTTCCATGCTTTGAAGGAATGTTTCGATCAACTCAAACGGAATTTGATACGTATTTACAGCCCACTGGAAACTATTTAGAATGGGATTTAGTGAAATACCTTGTTCGATAGCAGTGTACGTCTGTTTCTTGAAATCCGCCAATAGCGCTTCTTTGTCGAAGTCGTGAAAACTATCCACGATTTCATCTGCGAAGCGCACAAAACCGTAAATGGCATAGATTGGTTTGTGTAAGTCTTTGTGCAAGAAACTGATTCCCAGTGAAAAAGAGGTGCTGTAACGCTTGGTTGTCAGCTGACTCATTTCGTGGGATACACTATCAAACAATGTCTTCATATTCGTATTCGGTTTTGTAGTATAACAATCAACATGTCAAAGTGTTGACCAATTAGTTAAATTTTTTCATGACCTCGCGGGCAACGACTTCTCCAGAGATGATTCCGGGGGGAATTCCTGGGCCTGGTACGGTAAGTTGTCCCGTGTAAAAGGCATTTGTCAATTTCTTGTTTTTCAAAGCGGGTTTCAAAAAAGCAGTTTGCATCAATGTGTTTGCCAAGCCATATGCGTTTCCTTTGAAGGCGTGGTAGTCCTTCTTAAAATCTGTAATGCAGTAACTCCGCTTGTAAACGATGTGCTCGCGAATGGATGTTCCTGTGTGCTTTTCAAGACGCTCCATCAACATATCGAAATACTTCTCACGGGTTGAATCGTCATCCGACAAGTCGGGCGCAATAGGAATCAATAAGAATATGTTTTCCATGCCCTCCGGCGCTACTGTAGGATCCGTTACCGATGGGGCACTGGCATAGAAAAGCGGTGATGAGGGCCATTGTGGATTTTGATAAATCTCTACAGCGTGTTGTTCAAAGGACTCGTCGAAGAAAAGGTTGTGATGCAGCAAGTTAGGCACGCGCTTATTGACTCCTAGATAAAACAAGAGGCTTGAAGGTGACATGGTACGTGTATCCCAATATTTATCAGAATAGTTGGCTTTCTTGTTGAGTATTTTTTTGTCTGTATGGTTGTAGTCTGCACCTGAAATAAAGACGTCTGTTTCAAAGGCCCCATGTGCTGTTTCTACATGTGTCACTGTCTTTCCGTTGTAACGTATTCCTGTCACTTCGTGATCAGTCAAAATCTTTACACCGTTTTCTTTGGCAATGCGTTCAAAGGCTTCGAAAAATTTAAACATTCCACCCATAGGGTACCACGTTCCCAAGGAAATATCCGCGTAATTCATCAACGAATACAATGCCGGTGTATCTTTTGGCATCGCACCTAGAAACAGTACAGGAAACTCGAGAAGTGACAGAATTTTTTCATTCTTGAAATAGCGGCGAATGTAACTTGAAAAGGAGGACAACAAGTGCATGTTGAATAGTCCTTTAAGTATGCGCATGTCGGCAAATTCAGTGAGTTTAAGACTTGGTTTGAACACCAATTCTTTCATCCCGACTTGGTATTTGTACGCAGCGTCTTTTAAGAATTTTTTCAGCTGAATGGAGCTTCCAGGCTCTTGTGACTCGAACCAAGCGAACAATTCTTCTTCATTTGCTGGAATGTTGCTGTGGCTATCGTCGGACCAAAAAACACGGTAAGATGGATCTAGACGTTTTAAATCGTAGAAATCAGACGCGGTATAACCAAACTGCTTGTAAAAATCCTCAAACACATCGGGCATCCAGTACCAGCTTGGACCCATGTCAAAGGTGAATCCTTGTTCCGAAAATTGACGTCCACGTCCGCCAATACCGCTGTTCTTCTCAAGGATAGTTACATCGTAACCCGCTTTCCCCAAGAAACTTGCACAAGAAAGACTTGATATCCCAGCTCCGACAATTGTAACTTTTTTACCCATTGAATCAATTGAGTGAATAGTGATAATCTGGAAGTGATTCCATTAATTTTTTCCGTGCGATGAAGATGCGACTCTTCACCGTACCAATTGGAATTCCAAGTTTATCTGCAATTTCCTTATACTTAAACCCTTGAAAATGCATTTCAAATGGCTCTTTGTATTCGCGCTCTAAGTTACTGATTTGTTTGTTTATTTCTTTTTCGATGAGAAGATTCATTGGATAAACTTGCCCATCGGTGGTGTTATTCATCACGAAATCCTCTTTCGAATGATCGAAAATAGAACCAGATTTTTGCCTTCTGCGGTATTGATTAATGAAGATGTTGCGCATGATCGTAAATACCCAAGCCTTGAAATTAGTTTGTGGCGTGTAGTAATTGCGGTACGTAATCGCTTTCAACATCGTCTCTTGCGTTAAATCCCGTGCATCTTCCCGATTGCGGGTAAAGTTCATTGCGAATGACTGAAGATTATTCTCCATTCCAATAAGCGCTTCGTTGAATTCTACTGTTGACATATCGTTTTGTTTAATCAATGACACGTCAAAGTTAAACAAAAAGTGTTTAATGTTTTAAAAAAAAGATTAAACAAAATAAAATTAATAGTCAAAAAAAGTGAACGTGTTGATAAACAGTAGTATAGATATTTAATCTTGACTGAAACGCGTCAGCTTTTAACAAAGATTAAATTGCTAACTGTTCGCGCTGTGGATTTTACATCATCAATTTCAGTTCCTGATATGGTGACATGACCCATTTTTCTGAACGGTTTTGTGGTCGATTTACCATACAAATGTGGGTGCACTCCGGGCAGGGCCAATGCTTTTTCCAATCCGTCATAAATGACAGGACCTTCAAATCCCTCTGCTCCGAGTAAATTGATCATAGCTCCAGCTCTAACTATGTCTGTTTCGCCCAATGGAAGTCCGAGCACGGCTCTTAAATGCTGCTCAAATTGCGAGGTGATGTTGCATTCGATGGTATGGTGTCCACTGTTGTGGGGTCGAGGTGCAATTTCATTCACCAAAAGTTGAGCATCCTGCGTTAGGAACATTTCTACAGCCAATATCCCAACCATCTCAAGCTCGCGAATTACTTTTTGGGCCAATTCATGCGCGGCACTTTCAATGTCACTGCTTATTTCTGATGGGCAGAACAGAAACTCAACAAGGTTTGCTTCGGGATGAAACTCGCATTCAACAGCGGGAAACGCTCGTATTTCACCCTTTTCGTTGCGTGCAACAATGACAGATAGCTCTTTTTGAAACGGGATCAGCTGTTCGACAACAGAAGGTGCATGAAACAACTTAGTGAAGTCCTGTGCACGTTTAATCAATTGAACTCCACGGCCATCGTACCCACCTGTGCGAAGTTTTTGCACAAATGGTGCTGATATCTTAGCTACAGTGATTTCTTCTGCATTGGTGTAAAGTTGAAAATCAGCGGTAGGAATTCCATGTGTCTTGTAAAATTCCTTCTGAATTCCTTTGTCTCGAATGATGCGTAAAACGCGAGGTTGAGGGAAGACACGAATACCTTCATTCTCCAGTTTTTCGAGTGCTTCAATGCATACATTTTCGATTTCAACTGTGATCACATCCTTGTCGGAACCAAATGCATACAAGGTGTCAAAATCATTGAGACTTCCGACAGTAAAGGAATGGGCTATGTCTTTGCACGGAGCGTTTGGATCAGGGTCAAGCGCATGCACATGTACATCAAAATCAATTGCCGATTGAATGAACATTCTACCGAGTTGACCTCCTCCAACCATTCCCAATCGGCAAGTCTTGCCATACCACTGTTGTTTCATGAAGCAAAGATACGTGCGAAATCAACAGCCGTTCAAAACTTTCGTAGGAAAGATTTCAAAAAGGTCTTGCTTAAAACCTTACCTTTGGGAACTATTTTATGTGTCGCCAATTGATAACACTGCACGATAAAGAATTTGAGCCCTTCATTTTAGAAGATGAAATCTTGGACCGAATTGGGACCATTGGAGCTTTTTTGTCGGATGAATACGCAGACAAAAACCCACTATTCATTGCTGTCTTGAATGGCTCCTTTATGGTCGCTTCTGACCTTTTGAAGTCGATGTCCATTCCTTGCGAGATCTCATTTGTGAAGGTAAGTTCGTACCACGGTACCGCGTCTACTGGTCGTGTAGATGAGCTCATTGGCTTAAATACGAATGTTCGTGACCGACACATTATTCTCTTAGAAGACATTGTAGATACGGGTGTCACTGTCGATAAAGTGTTGAAACTTTTGTCGGTGGCTGAACCAGCTTCTGTAAAGACCTGTACGCTCTTGTTTAAACCGGATGCGTTCAAAGGGAAAAAGACACCTGATTTTATTGGATTTTCTGTTCCAGAGTTGTTTGTTGTTGGTTATGGACTCGACTACAACGAGTTGGGAAGAAATTTACGCGATATTTATAAGTTGAAAGAAGATTGAAGTCATGTTGAACATTGTATTATTTGGACCTCCAGGAGCAGGTAAAGGAACACAGTCGGAACGATTAATTGAGCGCTATGGTTTGGTGCATTTGTCAACCGGTGATATTTTTCGTGCGAACATAAAAGGAGAAACAGAACTTGGAGTGATGGCAAAAAGCTTCATGGACCAAGGAAAATTGGTGCCCGATGAGGTGACCATCGACATGCTTCGTACAGAAGTAATGAAACATGAAAACCCAAAAGGATTTATTTTTGATGGTTTTCCACGCACCAACGCGCAAGCGGAGGCCTTGGACGCATTGCTAGAAGAATTAAATGCACCCATTACGATGATGTTGGCTTTGGAGGTGGAAGAATCAGAATTGAAAATTCGTTTGATGAAGCGCGCTGAATCTAGCGGTCGTGTTGATGATGCTGATCCAGCAATCATTGAAAATCGCATACGTGTATATAACAACGAAACAGCACCAGTGAAAGAGTTTTACATGGCACAAAACAAGTTCAAATCAATCGATGGCATTGGGTCAATCGATGACATTACAGAGCGACTCTTTGAGGCCATTGACAATGAATAAAGTCCTATTCTTAAAAGAGTCCACTACGGTGGACTTTTTTTATGTCATGGTTTATCCTACCTTTGCATACATCTAAAATCATGGCTTCAGACAATTTTGTTGATTACGTAAAAATTAATTGTGCCTCTGGCAATGGCGGAGGTGGATCAACTCATTTCCGCAGGGAAAAGTACATTCCGAAAGGCGGTCCCGATGGAGGGGATGGAGGTCGTGGTGGTCATATTATCGTTCGCGGAAATGTACAGTTGTGGACTTTGCTTCACTTAAAATACAAAAAACACGTCAAAGCTGGACATGGTACACATGGTTCAGGAAACCTAAAAACTGGTGGCCAAGGGCAAGATGAATACATCGAAGTGCCATTGGGAACGATTGCTCGTGATGAAGAAACAGGAGAAGTGATGTTCGAAATCACCAAAGATGGTGAGGAAATAATTATTCAGCCTGGAGGACGAGGAGGACTTGGCAACACCCATTTCAAATCACCGACGAATCAAACTCCCCACCATGCGCAACCGGGTGAATCTGGTCTGGTAGGTTGGAAAATTCTTGAATTGAAAGTACTGGCAGATGTTGGTCTTGTTGGCTTCCCAAATGCTGGAAAAAGCACACTTCTTTCTGTCTTAAGTTCGGCTAAACCTGAAATTGGAAATTATCCATTTACTACCCTTCGTCCAAACTTGGGCATCGTGAAATACCGCGACTATCGTTCTTTCATCATGGCAGATATTCCAGGCATCATCGAGGGCGCGCATCAAGGAAAAGGCCTTGGATTGAGGTTCTTGCGACATATTGAACGAAACTCGTTGCTCCTATTTATGATCCCTGCAGACAGCGAGGACATCAAAAAGGAATACAAGGTATTGTTGAATGAATTGAAATTGTACAATCCTGAATTGTTGCACAAAGAGCGCATTTTGGCCATTACAAAATCGGACATGTTGGACGAGGTGATGATTGCTCAAATGAAAAAAGCTTTACCAAAAATTCCATACTTGTTTATTTCTTCTCTTGCTCAAATGGGCTTGGTCGAATTGAAAGATTTGATTTGGGAACGATTGAACCATGATTGACACCTTAGAATCCATTGATCGGGCGATTGTACTTGCTGTAAATAGCTGGAATACTCCCTGGCTGGATGAGGTGATGTGGTGGGTGTCGGCTCGAATTACTTGGATTCCACTTTATGTCTTGCTGTTTTATTTGGGACTAAAAAATCTTCAACGAAGCGCTTTTGTTTTTTATCTGTTTGCAGCAGTGATTGCAGTAATTCTTGCGGATCTCATTTCTGTATATTGCTTTAAGGAGGTGTTTATGCGTTATCGTCCATCGCACAATGCTCTTTTGACCAACAGATTGCATCTTTACGAATTAAAACCGGGGGAGTTCTATAAAGGTGGGATGTATGGGTTCGTCTCTTCACATGCTGCCAATTTCTTTGCATTAGCCATGGTATCGGTCAAGGTGTTTCAGTCACGCTTCCCAAAAATGAAGTATTACTTATTGGCTGCGGCCATTCTTATTTGTTTCAGCCGACTCTATTTGGGTGTTCATTATGCATCGGATTTAGTTGCTGGAGGGCTCATTGGTGCCTGCATTGGCTATTTGAGCTACCGCTTAGTTTACCTTAGGTTTACCACAAAAACCACATCCAAATGACTTGGCTCCTCATCTTTATCGGCGGTGGACTAGGCAGCTTGGCACGCTATGGTTTTAGTTTGGCAGCGTTGCGCTTGTACAATGGGAATTTCCCTTTGGGGACGTTTATTAGCAATGTATTGTCTTGTGTTGTCCTTGTAATCCTCGCGCATTTTATTCAGGACAAAACGAATAGCGAGGCATGGGTTCGGCCGCTTTTAGTGGTCGGATTTTGTGGTGGATTCAGTACCTTTAGTACGTTGAGCAACGAAACTGTTCAGTTGATGATTTCGGGCAATATGGTTTTGGCCCTGTTCAACATTCTTCTTTCATTGGCAACGGCAGTAGGAATCATCTATTGGTTCAGGCCTTGATTATGCCACCGGGATTTGATTGTGAATTTCGGTCAAGAGCTCAGAACGCTGCTGCACCCATGTTTGCAAATTCATATGCTTGGCGCGACTACTTTCTCTGTACCGCTTGAGGTGTCGAAACCACATGTACGCAGCCAAACCAAATAGACCGATAAGATGATAGTAAAGTATTCCTAGTAGATAGCTGGGGCAGATAAATGCGTGAAATAGAAAGATGACGGGTATATTCAGTAAACCTATAGAAATCATTCCTAGAATCAATTTGACCGAACTCCAAAAAACGCGTCGCTTAAATGATTTCTCCACAAAACGTTTGACGGTAATATAAGGAATTGCGCAGTGAACCATTCCGAGGAGCATAAATGGAAATAAGATGATGAGTCGAATGATGTCTGTCAGCCGATTGATTTCTCCGTGATTGGCCATTTCGCGCACGTGATTTTCATCAATCTCGTCCTTCTTTAAGGCGGTGAAGTAATGCTCCATTTTATCTTTTAGTGGAGCTAAATGCACTTTCTCTTCATGTGTTTTTTCATTCAGCCAAAGCGCTAGTTTTTGAGAATAGCGCCAACGTGTTTCAAGTGCAATGGAATGGTCACTGTGGACTGCATTCATTCCTTTACGCGTGAGCATCATCACCTGCTCATGAAACGTACTCCACTGAATATCTTCGACATGGGTAATCTGTGTCTTCAGTAGGTCTTCAACTTTTTTAGTTAGTTCCGTTATTATTTTGTTTGGATTCTCGAGGTATAGTTCTTTGTAATCGTTCAAACAGAATTTTTCTGACGTGGAAACGAGACAGTCACTGCGCATTTCGTTGGGATCAGAATAATTGATACCAACGGCAGCGATATAAATTTTTTTCGTCCAATTTATTTTTTCTAAGACGTGAAATCCGATGCGAACGGCACCTTTCTTTAAGGGTTTCAATCGCCGAATGAACACATCGTCTGTAAATCCCTCCCCAAATATAAGGAGGTTACGTCCAAAGGATAAAATACGGGCACATTGGTCAAATACTTCCACGTTTTTATCTTTGGTATCTCCACCATCATGCTGGCGGTAGATGGGTAACATGTGTGCCGCCCAAAGAAATGGTTTTGAAATAGGTGTGAACACATCAGACCGTGTCATGAAGAAAACTATGGGACGACGTAAGCTAGCAGCAGTGAGTGGGTCCATGAACGATGCCGCATGATTGCTCACATAGATGGTGCGGCCATACCATTCGCGGGGACTATTGATACTTTTATTTCGTGGATAGAAAATACGCAGGCTATACTTTAGAGTGAAAAATAACATGAGATAAAAAAAACGCATCATAATTCTAGAATTACTGTAGTTGTGTCTTTTCGCTCTCCTTGATCTCTATTTCACCTTCCTTTTTGTTTTGGCGAAGTTCTTTGTCTACATTTCGGTTTTTCCCGAGGTAGTATCCTATTCCTATTTCATGGGATCCATTTCCTGCCGTTGCAATTCTTCCAACCGATTGCTCATAAGAGTAATTCAAATAGAGATTCTTGATGATGTTGCCTCCAAACTGAAATACCAAAGCATTGTTGGTGCGGTATTGAAGTCCGAACCAAAGGTTTTGATTCATGGTGAATCGCCCACCAAAGTCGACGGACATCGGGCTATGTTGCGCAAATTTGAAAACCATCATCGGCTCAAAGGCCAAGACATCATTAAAGTCTATGCGGTATTTGGCAACAATGAAATAATGGCGATTGAAATTGCTTTCCAAAGCAACATTGTTCAATCGAACTTGGTTCTTGAATGCCTGAGTGGTGCTCAGCCCCAAAAATACATTCTTGCCATACACCACCAATCCCGCCTGCGCGTCAAAAATACTTTGCTGTGATGTGCCTCCAAGAAATTGGTTGAAGGTGGGATCATTTTCTTGGTACAACACAACTTTCGATGGATCAAGCCGAAAATGACTATACCCCATACCAAGTCCTGCACCGACATTTAAAGTTCGTGAAAGTGGAATGTGATAAGCGTAGCTGAGTTGAACAGAAGTTTTAGAGAAAGGTCCAATGGCATCGCTCCACATCTTGCCTCCAACAACATGTTTTGATTTTCCAATGGTGACTTTTGGAGATTTAAAGAGCGATTCATCCCGAACATTAAACTCACTGAGTCCTCCAGTTGGACTGAAGTTTAATTGGCTCGACCCACTTACTAAAAATGTACGTGGTGCGCCATCATATCCGAGCCATTGGGTGCGTGCTATAACGTCAAACTGCGCAACATCTGTAAGCCCACCAGCGGCGGGATTTAACAAATAAGGGTTAAATGCGGTATTTGCAAATTGATATTCTTGCTGCGCAAATGATCCAAGGGCAAGCGCTAGGGTAAGAATTGCGGTGTTGAAAATTGTTTTCATCTTCTGCCTTGAATGATTAATAAATAATACTGATTGGTCCATGGTATTCGGTTCCCTTGTTGTCCTTGAGATTGATGTTGTAGAAATAGGTTCCCATAGGTAATTTTTCACCCTTGTGAGTTCCGTCCCATGGATTTTCATAGCCAATAGATTTGAAGACGACACTGCCCCAGCGATTGAAGATGGTGACTTCACATTCTGGATACACTTTTTCAAGGTAGTTGATCACGAATAAATCGTTCAAGCCATCAAAATTTGGCGTGATCATCGTTGGGAACACCGGATTGAATCCTTCACACAGGGAAGCAGCTACGATCAATGTGTCGGACACTGTGTTGCAAACGGGATGTTCAAGTAGGTAAACCAGCACATTGTTGCCAATGAGCCAATCGTTTACAGATGGATTGCTGGTGAATTGTCCGTCAATAACTCCGCCACCTTGAATAAAGTACCACGATGGTGTTTGCTGATCAATTGGTGGTGTTGCACTCAAATTCAAAAGACCATTTTCGATACAAACTGAGGTGTCCGCTTGGGCAATAATCGGGTTTGTTACTGCAAAAACTCGCAAGGTATCAGAAGTACTCGGACAAGCTCCACTGGTGATGGTCCAAATAAAATCGTTCCAGCCATTGCTCAATGAACTTGCAGATGTTGCTGCGCTCAATGGATCGGAAATGATTCCTCCTAAATTCGTAGACCACAGACCAGTGCCATAAAGCGGAACATTTGAAAGAAGGACCACTGAGTCATCTGCACAGGTATAAATGGTGTCTTGGGTACTTGCCGGAAGTGGAACATGTGATGCAATAAGAACAAGGGTATCGGCAGTAACACCGCAGGATGGTGATGTAATCGTCCATGCGATGTAGCTCGTTCCGTAGGCCAAGTTATTCACGCCCGTAGAATTTGCAAACTGATTATTGAATGTAGCTTGACCACTAATCAATGACCATTCACCTATACCAGACGTTGCCGCTTCCGCATTGACAACCACACTGGTTAAACCACAAATTGAAATCGTATCGTCAATAATTACGGCAGGTGCAGGGAATTCGAGGACCTGTACCTGGAAACTACATGTCGTTGCATTGCCGCTGCCATCCGTTACCGTGTATTCCTGGCTTGTGATTCCGATAGGGAAGGTGCTGCCAGCAGTTAAACCACTAGCATCTGTTTGTGCCAAGGTGGCCACGCAATTGTCGTTGAAACTCGGTGCAGTATAATTGACCAATGGGTCACAGGTCACTATATCGTTGGGACACGTAATCGTCGGTAGAACAATCTCATTGATGGTTACATTGAACGAACACTGAGCGATGTTTCCACCCGCATCCATTACTTCAAGTTGGATGTTACTCACCCCAGCTTGAACAACAGTTCCTTGTGCAGGTGTCTGAGTGATGCTGTAATTCTGGCAGTTGTCGAGTACCAAAGCCGTTGAGCCATAAAAAGGCAATGTATAAGTGCAATTCACGCCATTGTTTACTGGCTGCGGATTTGGACAAGTGATCAGTGGTGCACTATTGTCGATTGGTGTAAGCAGTGTAACACAAGAAGTTGAATTTCCTTGTTGATCGATCAACGTAATAAGTGCTGCAGTGAGTCCAATCTCTGTGGCTCCAACTGGTGGATTTTGAGTAATGCTTAGATTGGATGATGCCGTGCAATTGTCGGTGCCCGTAATCGCTGTGGCAAGATTCGGGACGAGGTAACTACATGAGTTATCGATGACCACATCAACACTTGACGGACATAATGTGATGACAGGATTGATGTTGTCGATGATGGCAGCTGTAAATGTGCATGTCCCAATATTTCCAACTGCATCCGATGTGCTGATGGTGATGGTGGTGTTCGCAGAAATCGTTGTTCCTTGAGGAGGAGTCTGAGTTAAGATCAACTGTGTTGATGCCGTACAATTGTCTGATGCCGTTGCAAGCGGAAGATAGTTGTCGATAACTCCACTACACGCCGAATTGATGGTTACATTTTGACCTGATGGACAAGAGATGACTGGAGCAGAAAGGTCCGTTACGGTTAGCTGGTAGGCACAAGATGCCGTGAGTCCAACAGCATCTGTAATGGTATAGGTAATGGTATGCGCTCCTAAGGACAATGCTGTTCCTGGTGCTGGGGATTGAACGAGAATCAATGATGCAGCCAAAGTGCAGTTGTCAGCAATGACTGCAGGTGTTCCCGCAGATAGTACGTGCGTGCATCCTACATTTGTATTCACTGTGGCATTACTCGGACAAGTAATTGTTGGTGCTGTTTGATCGCTTGGTGTAATGGAAAAACTGCATGAACCATCATTCCCTGCAGCATCAACAGCTGTGATCGTGACAATTTGAGTTGCACCAAATGGTGTCCCAGCTTGTGGAGATTGTGTATAAGTAACAGTGTTTCCGAAAAAACAGTTTTCTGTTGTTGTTACCAAAGGGATGTAATTGTCAAGTGCGCTATTGCATCCAAAAATAAACGGCACAGATTGATTCGGAGGACAAACTAAACTTGGGGATATGCTGTCAAGCATCGGTTGGTTGAACGAACAAGTGGATGAATTTCCGGATGGATCAGTGATGTTGAGCGTTACCTGCTGATTGGCCGATGTTAAGGTTCCGCCCACAGGCGTTTGAGTAAAGGTCATTAGAGAGGAAGACGTCGTGCAGTTGTCACTCCAAACCACAGAAGTGGTATAATCGGGAACAGCGCCTTGACAACTGGTATTGAGATAGACGGTTGTAGGCGTTGGGCATGTAATTATTGGATTTTGGGCGTCAAATCCGGTCACATAAAGGTTGTCAATGGCAGCAGGAACACCTGTAATAGTTGTATTGTTGTAGGTGAACCGAAATCCTAATTTGAAAATTGTTCCAACAAGGGTACTGGGTAGATTAATGAATTGGAAATTCCAGCCATTCGAAGAAGCCATTGCTCCGCCAACTGCGGTCCATGATGTTCCCCCATTTGTGCTGTAAACCAATTCAAGGTAATCTTGACCAAGGGAGCCATCAATTTTGTAATCGAATTGAACGTTGATGGTTGTTACGCAGCTAGCGTCAATCGTAGTTGAGGCGATGGCGATACCAGCAGCTGCAGGAGCATTGGCATAAGCATACTGCTCAGTTCCAGTAGCCCCGCATCCGGTAACGGTTCCTCCCTTTGTTATGTACAACGAATTCGTTCCTGTTGTACTTGGGCCATTGCCGGCACAGGTGTTTCGAATCCATGCGTTCGGAGCAAGGTCTCCGGAAAAGGTCCAATCGGAAATCGATGACTCAAAAGCATTGGAATATAGGGGCGCTTGACCGAAGATGGTCAAACAAACCATCGTCAGCAAGAAAAGCAGGCAGTATTTAAACATGGGCAAACAGTATTTTTAGTAAAGAATGGTAAAGATAACTCAAGGAAAGGGTTTCTGTTCAGTGCAAAACACTAGCTTTTCAACAATTTATTTTTAGTGGATATGGAGGAATCAACATTCACGTGACCAATAACTTTTTAATGACCATGTTTTTGAAGCAATTTGTGCGAGTATTTTCGCAAAAACAAAGATGCAATGAAGACGATTGGAATTATCTGCGGTGGGTTTTCTTCGGAGTGGGAGATTTCCATGAAAAGTGCAATTACCATTCAAGACAATTTCCCTGAAGAGTACAGAGTTTTTCGGGTTTTATTGAACCATGAAGGCTGGTTTGCGTTGCACAATGAGGAACGTATCCCATTGGACTTAAACACCATGACTTTTCAGTTGAATGGCGCGGTGAAGCTCGATGCGGCCATTGTTTTTATTCATGGAAACCCAGGAGAAAATGGAAAGGTGCAGGCCTTTCTCGACATGATGAATATTCCTTGCATCAATTCGGGACCCTTGGCTTCTGCACTATCATTCGATAAATGGTATTGCAATCAATTCTTGCATAATTTCGGGTTTAAGATTGCAAAATCGGAATTGTTGACGGATGTGAACCAGATGGATGCTGAGTCACTGATTCAGTCACTCGGATTACCGATGTTCATTAAACCGGCAGATTCAGGGTCGAGCTACGGAATTTCGAAAGCAAAAACAACTCAAGATATTGAGCCATCACTTGAAAAGGCATTCGCTGAAGGGCGCACCGTTGTTGTTGAGTCTTTCTTAAATGGGACGGAGGTAACCTGTGGGGTTTATCGTCGGGCTGATGGTGTTTATGCCTTGCCGCTCACTGAGATTGCCTCTGAAAATGAATTCTTCGATTACGAGGCCAAATACTTAGGGAAATCCAAGGAAATTACACCAGCAAGAGTTTCTGATACTGTGCGCATGGAGGTACAAAAGCAAGCCAAAAGAATCTATGATTTATTGCAATTGAAATCGGTGGCGCGCATTGATTTTATGGTGGTAAATGATGTGCCTCATGTCATAGAAGTAAATACAACTCCGGGCTTTTCATCAGCGAGCATCGTTCCGCAAATGATTCAATGTGATGGAAACACAATCACCGAGTTTTGGCGCGAAATCATGTCGATTGAAATGCCTCAATAAACAGCCAGAGCGTTCAGGATCTGTTCAATTTTCGCTGTCGCTTGACTGCTGCTTCCATTGTAATTGTTGATGGTAATGGCAAATACAATTTTCTTTCCCGATTTTGAGTTGACATAACCGGAGTAAGATTTAATTCTACTCATTGTGCCACTTTTCGCGATGATTCTTCCTTCTCCAGCTTGACCATTGCACAAGCCTGTTAAAGTGCCCGATTTTCCAGCCACCGGTAGGGTGCTCACGAAAAGTGAGTAATTCTTTGAACTATACATGGCTTTCAAGAGCGTACAAAAATGTGTCGCGCTGATGCCGTTTGTTCGAGACAAGCCACTCCCATCTTTCAAGAAGAGCCCTGTAAATGAAATTTTTGTACTCCAGTATTTTTCCAACTGCTTCAGTCCTTCTTCGGTACTTCCTTTTCCACTTAATTTATACCCTACAAGGCAAAGCAACCCTTCTGCAAAAAGGTTGATGCTCTTCATGTTTGTGAGTGTGGCAATTTCCTTTACGCGTTGACCTTTGTGGGTAAAAGCGAGTGAAAATCCACTGCCATATTTTGCCGTTTGGATGAGGTCATCTCTCCGCACGCCTTTATATCCTTTAGAGATTTTTATTCCCGAACTTTCCAATGCTGTAGCCAGTTCATACGCAAGTTGAATCTCTGGGTCGGGAACACTTCCTTTCACTTCAAATGCGGCTCTTCCGGATGGAAGCGATCCTGAAGCAAAGCGGTCCATAGAGTAGGGGCCGCCAAAAATATAGGATTGGTCATCATCGATAGCGGCAGACTTAACATAGTTGTGGAAGGTCATGCCAGGCACAGTGGGTGACATAGATATGATTTCTGTGGCACTGCCGGCTGCACCTGTTTTGAAGGAGAAACGTATAGCATTGTCAAAAACACAAATGCCGGAAGGTCCAGCACCGTAATAATTCCCCATGTCATTCCAACTCCAACCATCCGGAATTCCTCCATAGCCAAACTCAGATCCATCAGCGATGATGCTGCCCGAGATGCTTTTAACGCCCATTTTTTTTAAGGTATCAACCCATGCTGTGAGAAAGTCGCGCTCATGCCCATTTTCATTAAAAAACCGGCTGCCCAAGGTCATGTCTCCCCCTCCGCGTATCCAGATATTCCCATCCAATTTTCCATCTTTAGAAAGTGACCCCTCAAGGTAAATACGTGTTTCAGGACGGAAATCTGCCCCTAAAACCTCAAGGGCAGTAGCCGTCGAAAATAATTTTGCTGTTGAAGCTGTTGGAATGGAGATGTTCGAATTGTTTGCGCCAATTTCACTTCCTGTGGCAAGGTCAATGGCACAAAATGAAAAGCTTGCCCCCACCATATCTTGGCTTTTGGCGACTTGATTTACGACCAGTTGAACAGAATTCTGACCAAAGCCATGAAGGCAATGAAAAGTCAGCAATAAAAGAAGGAATTTTTGTAATTTTGCAGGCATTCGTTTTTGAAGCTAAATTCAACATTTGAGCGCAATATATGGATGATTTGGAAATTAATTTTCAACACATTACGAAGGATAAAATACAGTCATCAAAAAAATCAAAGTGTCTCGCTTCTATGGAAGTAAAAGAAAAGATTCGAGTATTGCGCATAATCAATCGCTTCAACATCGGTGGACCTACCTATAATGCAGTGTTTTTGTCGCGTTACCTGTCGGATGATTTTGAAACGCTTCTTGTGGGAGGATTGCCTGAAGAAGGAGAGTCTGATTCCTTGCATATTGCGGCAGAATACAATGTTAAACCTTTGCTTATTCGCGAAATGAAGCGAGAACCATCGTTTAGCAGCGACCGCCAAGCGTATAAGCGCATTCAACAAATCATTGAAGAATTTCAGCCCCACATTGTGCATACGCATGCCGCCAAGGCAGGAGCTTTAGGCCGACGTGCAGCACAAAAAATGAAGGTGCCTATCATCGTACATACCTTTCATGGACACGTTTTTCATTCGTATTTCGGGAAATTTAAATCAACGGTATTTAAATATATCGAACGCTCGTTGGCAAAGAATTCAACGGGGATAGTTGCGATCTCTGACATTCAAAAACAAGAACTTTCGGGAATTCACCGCATTTGTTCACCCGATAAAATTTCGGTCATCAATCTGGGTTTCGATTTGGAGAAGTTTCATGAAAACCGTGAAGAAAAGCGCATCAGAACAAGACAAGATTTTTCCATTGCTGACGATGAAGTGGCGGTTGCCATTATCGGCAGGCTTGCTCCAGTGAAAAATCACAGCATGTTTTTGGATGTTGTTGAGAATGTATCTCGGCAAACGTCAAAAAAAGTACGATTTTTTATTGTTGGCGATGGCACAGAACGCATGGCCATTGAACAACGGATTTCTTCCATGCAATTATCTGAGAATATTCGCGTTGAAATGACTTCTTGGATCAAAGACATCAGTGCATTTAATCCAGGAATGGACATCATCTGTTTGACATCCTTGAATGAAGGTACACCGGTAAGTTTGATTGAAGCTCAGGCCTCTGGAGTTGCAGTAGTGTCAACGGACGTTGGTGGAGTTCGCGATATCCTCTTAGAAGGAGAAACAGGTTTCGTAACAGCACTAAATGATGTTGAGATGTTTACTAAAAAACTCGTTGAATTGGTGGAAGATGAAAAAAAACGCGAAAAAATGTCACAAAATGGATGGAACTTCGTAGAAGCCAAATTCAGTTATAAAACACTGGTAGCCAATATGGAAAGTTATTACAGGGAATTACTAAAATCAACCAACAAAATATGAGTCGTTCACTAGCTCTGATTTTTACGATAGTTTCGTTCGGTATTCTTCTTACTTCGTGCGGAGTAAACAGCAATTTGATGTTTAAGTCCCCATTGGGCGAGCACGCGAATTCAGACTCAATTCCAATGGCACCGCTGAAAGAATATCAAATATCGATTGATGATAAAATTACATTTACGCTTGCACCAAATGATGGGACAAAGATGATTGAATCTATGGGAGGTGTAACACAGGGTGGAGGTGGAGATAAGTCTTCTCAAGAATTTTTAGTGCGTGACCCTGGATTCATTGAGATTCCCGTTCTAGGCAAAGTATATATCAATGGGCTTACCATTAGTCAGTGCGAGGATACTTTAGAACATTATTTTTCAAACCATTACCGAGATCCTTTTGTTCAAGTGAAAGTCACCAACCAGCGTGTGATTGTTTTTCCAGGAGGAGGAAGCGATGCAAGTGTGATTCCTTTGAGCAATAACAATACAACATTGATGGAGGTCATTGCACAGGCAGGGGGAATTGCCGATCGAGGCAAGGCCGAAAGTGTCAAGTTGATGCGCAAAGTGAATGGGGTGAGAAAGGTTTATAATATCGACTTATCGACCATCGAAGGACTCAAATACAGTGACATGATTGTTCAAGCAAATGATTACATTTATGTTGAACCTAAAGCAAATTTAGTAAGGGGAGTACTGTCAGAGGTTACGCCAATTATTACCGGGATATCGAGTCTTTTTTTGATTTTTACCATATTCCGAAAACTCTAAAATTTTGAACAAGAAAAGTCTCATAATCAACAAGGATTTCGATCCAATTATTCTCGGAACGGTACTTAAACGCAATTGGTGGTGGCCAGTTGTTTTTATTGGCTTATTTTCGACTTTTGCCTATTTCTTCTTGCGTTACACGAAACCAGTGTATGAATCTTCTATGATGATTCAATTGGACAACGAAGACAATGCCGCTGAAGTGCTTTCTGTGAAAAACATAAATATCAAAGAGGATATTTCATCAGATGTAGAATTGATGCGTTCTCAGTTCATGTTTGAAAAAGCAATTCAGAGAATCAATTACAATGTGAGTATTTTTTCAAAAGGTAGTGTGTTGACCGAAGAAAAGTTCAATTCGTCGGAGTTGAATATTTTGCCGTATGCACTGAAGGATTCTAGCTTAATTGGTGTTCAAATGTTCATCGAATTCGACGGGAAATTTGTGTTATTGAAGTACAATCACAATGGTACAGAGAATCGATTGAAAGGCTTACTCAATGAGCACATTCAAAACAAGCAACTTGATATTGTCGTTAAGTCGTCCAATCCAACGGAATTGAAAGCTGATGCGGAAGAAAACGAACTTTATTTTACATTTAATAGTATTCAATCGTTTGCATCGCGCTATTTGTCGTCGCTTCAAGTTGTTCCTATTGATCCTGTTGCAAAGACCATCCAAATCACGTTTCGAGGCAACAATGCACAGATGTGTCATGATATTGCCTTGGCGGTGGCTGAAGAATACATTGAATACACGGATGAGGAGAAACAGCGAGGGTCTGAAAACATTCTTTTGTTTATAGACGAACAACTAGATTCATTGGTTGGCGAGTTAAGAAATTCAAAGGATAGTTTGATGTATTTTCAACGGAAAAGCAATATGCCCGATCCGGAAGCACAGGGGACGACGTTATCAGCTAACATAACGAAATTGCAAGAAGAATCTATTCTCTTGGATGATGAAATTCGCTCTCTTAATGCGGTTGCAAGGAAACTAAAAAGTGAGCCAAATCGGCTTGATGTTTACCGTATATTGCCTGAGATGCTCGGGAAAAGTTATGAGCAATCACTCTCTGTTCAGGTGAGTCAACTACATGAATTGCTTGAGAAAAAGGAAGACTTGCTTTATCAAATTACACCAGAGAGTGCAGAGTTGAAATCACTCGAATCACGAATTCAATTAAAATTAGGTAATGTAAGAAGAAGCATCACAGTTATATTAGACCGCTTAAATGACCAAAGCAGGAATTTGAAGGACAAGATCGTTGGATTGAATGCTGATTATTTTGATCTGCCTGAAAAGAAAATGGAATTCAGTCGCTTGCAGAATGTACAGGAGTTGAACGAAAAATATTACACCTTACTGACCGAACGAAAAGTATTGTATGCCATATCTGATGCGGGGTATTCATCAAATAACCGCATTCTTTCTCGTCCCATAGTGAATGGCAATCCTGTTTCGCCAAATCGCAAACTGATCTATTCAACGTTTGTCATGTTTGGCTTCATAATTGGCATTGCACTCTTGTTTTTTCGTTATCTCACATTCAACGAAATCAACATGTTGGATGATTTGAAAAAAATTCTACCCGAAGAAGCCACGATTTTGGGAGGAGTACCTTTAACAAAAGTGAAAATGGTGCATTCGCAAATTGTGGTTGGTGATTCACCGAAATCTATGCTTGCCGAATCAATGCGTAAGATCCGTACGAACCTCAGTTACATTCACCCCAACTACCAAACCATTGCGATTTCTTCTTCCATTTCTGGGGAGGGAAAAACCTTTGTTGCACTAAATTTAGCAGGCATCTTAGCCCTTTCCGGGAAACGAACCATCGTTTTGGATCTAGACTTGCGTAAACCAAAGATTCACTTGGGCTTTGGTGTCTTAAACGAGCGCGGGATGAGTGGTCTTATTGTGAATCAATACCAACTGGAAGAGTGTATTCAGAAATCGACAGTTGAGCACCTGGATTTCATCACTGCGGGACCAATACCACCAAATCCATCAGAGTTACTGTTGAGCAAGCGATTCAAAGAAATTGTAGAAGAATTGAAAAAGCAGTACGATGTGATTATAATTGATAACCCACCAATCGGTCTTGTTTCTGATGGTGTTCGCATTCTCAGCGAGTCTGATATTCCAATTTATGTGTTTAAATCACATTATTCGAAACGCATATTTGCTCAACGGGTGAAAGAATTGTTTGATATGGACCAACTTCAGAAATTGAATGTTGTGTTGAACGGATTGAAGTCTTCTGGCACATCATCTTATGGCTATGGCTATGGCTATGGCTACGGCTATGGCTACGGCTACTACGAAAGTGATGTGAAAACTCGTCGTGAACGATGGAAAGAACGACTCAAAAACTTTTTTGGAAAATTTAAAAGAAAATGACACTTGAAAAATTGCCCATTGATGGATTGATCGTTTTACATCCGAGACGTTTCAGTGACAGCAGAGGTTATTTCTTTGAAACCTATAATGCTGAAAAATATAGGGAGTTCCTTGGCGATGATGTGTGCTTCGTACAAGACAATATTTCGGTATCCAAGAAAAATGTACTGCGCGGATTACATTTTCAATCACCCCCTGCGGCGCAAGGGAAATTGGTGTCGGTACTTCAGGGAAAGGTCATTGATGTGGCAGTTGACCTCCGAAAAAATTCTAAAACCTATGGGCAACA
The DNA here is from genome assembly GCA_903873915.1 of uncultured Flavobacteriia bacterium. GTDB lineage: Bacteria > Bacteroidota > Bacteroidia > Flavobacteriales_D > Crocinitomicaceae > M0103. Next base: position 63,018 of record CAIQQH010000113.1, read on the forward strand.
TGTGGCTGTTGAACTATCAGCTGAAAGTGGAATTCAATTTTTTATTCCTCCCGGTTTTGCGCACGGCTTTGCGACACTCGAAGAAAATACAATTTTTTCATATAAATGTACACAGTTGTATTCGCCTCAAAATGAAGTGACTGTTATGTGGAATGATCCAAAACTCGCTATTGATTGGGGATTAGACAATCCGATTGTTTCGGAAAAAGATGGTTTAGGTGTAGATTTTACTACATTTGCTTCACCATTTTAAACCAATGTCGTGACTGCAACCGACCTAACCTACGCTATCGGATTTCTATTCGCGGGAATACTCATGGCCTTAATTTGCAATCTTCTATTGCTCTCGTTTTCTCAAACATTAGGTATTCGTAATAAAAATGATGTCACAGTTCGTTGGAGCAATCAATCTAAACCATCCCTTGGGGGAGTTAGCTTCTTTGTCGTTTTTGTCTTTTCCGCAATAGCGATAGAAACGGTCACCATGTCAGGAAACATTTTTCATGACAATCACTATCTGGGTCTATTTTTCGCCGGAGGTCTTGCCTTTGTCATGGGACTTGCTGATGATGCCTACAACACAAAACCTCTGTTCAAGTTGGCCGCACAGATTTTTTGCGGGCTTATTTTGGTGTACACGGATACCATCATTGACTTGTTTCACTTCCCTGCACTTGACGCCATTTTTACAGTAGTTTGGGTGGTGCTGATCATGAACTCCTTGAACATGTTGGACAATATGGATGGAATTACGGGGACAACTGTACTCTTTATTCTTTTGTCTGCGTTTTTCGGTGGGATTGTTATGCACGGTTGGGAAATGGATTTGTGGTCTTTAACACTCTTGTCGATGATTGGGGGCGTCATCGGGTTTTTGAGGTACAATGTTCACCCTTCTCGATTGTTTATGGGAGATGCCGGCAGTCAGTTTATTGGATTGTTCGTTGCTTTTGTGGCTGTTCATAATCTTTGGAATGCCCCGTCAGAGGTTAACATGCCGTCGTGGTCAGCAATTGTTTTAGTCTTGATCACATTTACCCCTGCCGCAGTGGACACGCTTACGGTAGTCATTAACCGCCTTAAAAAAGGGAAATCGCCAATGGTGGGCGGCAAGGATCATACGACGCATCATTTGGTCTATTCCGGGAAAAGTGATTTTCAAGTTTGGTTGGTGTTTGTATTGGTTGGCGCAATTTCCTTTGGCTTGTCACTCTTGATCATCTGGCACATCAAAGGTGGAGTCGTTTGGCCTTTGCCTATGTTTCTGATCTTTTTCCTTGTGGTGTTCTACTTTTTATACCGAAATACGCTTCGTTATCCTGAAAAGAAATAACGCATTCACGCATTTTGGTCAAGGTCTAGGTGCACCACTTTCCAGATTCTTTCTAACTTAAACTCCATTTTGAGTAATCCATTTTTTACTCCTGCACAATTCTGTGTTTGGATTGTTATGATGAGAAGTGAAGCATAGGAAAATGGATGATGCAATGGCTAAGAATGAGCAAATGGAGGAGGATACGATACGGATTTACGGTGCGAGGGAACACAATTTGCAGGATGTTGATTTAATCATCCCGAGAAACAAACTAGTTGTCTTCACTGGCTTGAGTGGTAGTGGTAAATCTTCCTTGGCATTTGACACCATCTTCGCGGAAGGTCAACGTCGGTACATAGAAACGTTCTCGGCTTACGCCCGTCAATTTCTCGGAGGACTGGAACGTCCTGATGTAGACAAAATTGAAGGATTAAGTCCTGTAATTTCCATCGAACAAAAAACTGTCTCACGTTCACCCCGATCAACGGTGGGAACCATCACAGAAGTATATGACTTCCTGCGTTTGCTTTTTGCACGCGTTGGAACGGCTTATTCGTATGAGTCGGGTGAACGAATGGTAAAATATTCGGACGAGCAAATTGTAGATTTGATCCTTCAGCATTACGATGGGAAGAAAGTCATTTTGTTGGCGCCACGGATTAAAGGCCGCAAAGGACATTACCGCGAATTGTTTGAACAAATTGCCAAAATGGGTTTTACGAAAGTGCGGATCGACGGCCAAGTGAAGGACATTGAACGAGGAATGCGCCTGGACCGCTATAAAGTGCATGACATTGAGATTGTCATTGACCGTCTTCAGATCAACGCGAACGACAGAAAGCGAATTTACGATTCCGTTCTAACCGCTATGCGACATGGGTCAAAAGCGATGATGGTGATGGAACATGAAACAAACACCGTTCGCCATTTTAGCCGTTTGCTGATGTGCCCTAGCACTGGTATTTCTTATCCCGAACCAGAACCGAGTTTGTTCTCTTTCAATTCGCCGTATGGAGCTTGCCAGGCCTGCAGTGGACTAGGTGAAGTTTCAGAGGCAGATATTGATAAGATTATTCCTGATGCGTCACTTTCCGTGAAGAAAGGTGGTTTTGCTCCCTTGGGGGAGTTTAAGCGCACATGGATTTTTGATAAAATAGGAGATTACTTGGTTCAAGAAGGCTACGATTTAACTACGCCTTTGGAGGAGATTTCCGAAGAAGTGATGAACGTACTTCTCTATGGCAATGAGGACATGGAACGCACAAAGCGAAGCAGTACCATCATTTTTGAAGGAATTATTCATTTTGTTTCACGTCACTCTGAGGAAAGTACAGCAGCCATTCAACGTTGGGCATCGAGCTTCATGAACAAGAAAACCTGTCCCGTTTGTGAGGGAACGCGCTTGAAAAAAGAAGCACATTTCTTCAGAATCAACAATAAGAACATTGGTGAATTGGCACTAATGGATTTGTCGGAATTGGCACCTTGGTTTTCCACATTAGAAAGCCATTTATCGAAGGACGAGAAGTTAATCGCCGTCGAGATTCTTAAGGAAATAAATGATCGTTTGCGCTTTGTTTTGGAGGTCGGTTTGGAGTACCTAACACTTCATCGTTCAGCGAAAACACTTTCTGGTGGTGAAGCACAACGCATTCGTTTGGCCACACAGATCGGTTCTGAGTTGATGAATGTACTCTATGTCTTGGACGAACCTTCGATTGGCTTGCATCAACGCGATAATAGCCGATTGATTCAATCACTCAAACGTCTCCGCGATGCAGGAAACAGTGTCATCGTTGTTGAACATGATAAGGAAATGATTGAGGCAGCAGATTTTGTGGTAGATATCGGCCCCGGAGCGGGAGTAAATGGTGGACGGATCATGAATGCATGTCCAGTGGACCAATTGCAGTCTGTCGATTCATTGACAACAAAATACCTTCGTGGAGAATTGAAAATTGAGATTCCAAAGCAACGCAGAAAGGGAAATGGAAAACAGCTTGTACTCAAAGGGGCTACAGGACACAATCTGCAAAATGTAGATTTGACCATTCCACTTGGCACCTTCAGCTGTATTACGGGAGTTTCAGGTAGTGGGAAGTCAACGCTGATCAACCATACACTTTATCCCATCTTGTTGCAACACATCTACCATGGGGTGAAAAAGCCCTTGCCCTATAAGTCAATCGAAGGATTGGAGCACCTGGATAAGGTCATTGAAATAGATCAAAGTCCAATTGGTCGAACACCACGATCAAATCCAGCAACCTATACCAAGGTTTTCGATGAAATACGTTCCTTGTTTGCTTCACTTCCGGAAGCTCAAATTCGGGGTTACAAGGCAGGACGATTTTCATTCAATGTCTCAGGTGGTCGATGCGAGACCTGCAATGGCGGTGGATTGAAGTTGATCGAGATGAACTTCTTGCCCGATGTCTATGTGGAGTGTGAAACCTGCAATGGCAAACGCTACAACACAGAAACACTCGAAGTGCGTTTCAAAGGGAAATCGATTTCTGATGTTTTGGACATGACCATTGAGGATGCCACACATTTCTTCGAGCCCATACCGAAAATTTTTAGACCAATGGCCACCATGCAATCTGTAGGTTTGGGTTACATTAAAATTGGTCAACCCTCTACTACGCTTTCTGGAGGCGAGGCACAGCGAATAAAACTCGCTTCAGAGCTAGCGAAAAAGAGTACTGGAAGCACGTTCTATATTTTAGACGAACCCTCTACGGGATTGCATTTCGAGGATATTCGCTTGCTTTTGGAAGTATTACAACGCTTGGTCGATGAAGGGAACTCTGTGCTTGTCATTGAGCACAATTTGGACATCGTGAAGGTTGCCGATCATGTCATTGATGTAGGACCCGAAGGTGGTAAACATGGGGGAATGATCATTGCTAAGGGAACACCAGAGGAACTTGTGAAAAAGTATAAGAAAAAGTCATACACGGCGAAGTATTTGGCGGAGGAGTTGTGAAAGAATGCAGGGCGATTGCGCAGGCATGAATGGCCTCATGGGCTTTGTGGAGACGCTAAGAGCGAGCGAAGAGAAAAAGAATTTGCCCTGGTGTGGGCGAGTAATTTTAAGATTAAGTAAAAACGAAGTTATTTGATGCTGATTTTTTGAGTTCGGTCGCCGATTTTCACGAAGTAAAAGCCACTGCTCAATGACGAAACGTCCAATACATGTTGAGCATTATTTAACCTAAATTCCAGAATGGTTTGACCATTCACATCACAGAGCACTCCATGGTTTCCAATATAGGCTGCCGGATATCCTGAAATGGTGAAAGATTCCGAGGCCGGATTCGGTTGAATTAAAAGAGGAGAGGCCTTATCTAAAGAATGCAAACCCAGCCATCCTGGACTATTCGGAGTCAATAAGGTATGTAAAGATTGATCGTCAGCCACCCACAAATTACCTAAGGTATCAATTTCTAAGCCCAAAAAATTGGCAAAATCGATGGGGGAATTGGATGAATCGAACACATTGGTCCATGTATTCCCCTCAAGTTTGGCCAAGGCGAATGGCACATCGTTCACATCGCCAAACACTGCCCATAAACTATCCATATGATCGAATTCTATTTCGAGCACATTGGGTGAAGGCATATTCCATTTGTTGTTAGGAGTTATTGTGTCTAGAATGTCATAGTTAAAAGCAGACATAATGCCCTTTTTTGTGCCAACATAAATTGTATCAGTGTGTCTTTGAAATCGCTTATCATTTAATGTGGCCAACAAATATTGAGGATCAGATGTTAACATCTGATTTGAAAAACCATTTTTCTTACCCAAATATCCATTATCTGTATAAAGAAATTCATTTTTAACAGTTATTTTGGGTGCCGAAAAATATGTGTCGGTTACATTTCCATTGACATATTTGAGTAAACTTCCCATTCTCAAAATATAGACTGTATCAACATTCGATGCAATATCTAGTATGCTTGGCTCAGAAAAAATTTCAGAACTAATATAACCATTGAAATTAAATAACCCGATTGTTTTTTTTATGTAGAAAATACTATCTTGAGTAAATGCAAACGTTAAATCGTCACCGGTCCAAAGTGTACCTAAATCTAAATAATCAAAATATTGTTTATTTCCCGAACTTTCAATTAACGCCACTTTAGTGTCATTCACTAACCAAATGTCATTAGTATATTGATTAATGGTGAACTGACTCCAAGGAACGGTGTTTGAAAACTGAGTATTAAAAATAGATTGCCATGTTTGAGCCTGCGATTTAATTAAAGGAATAAGTACAAGTATGATTATCGAAATTAGATTTTTCATATTTTAAATAATTTGATTTTCCTGATGATTTTACTGTCAGTGCATGAAATGATATAGATACCAGACGAAAGGTATGAAATATCAACTTCGGTACTCCAATCATTTTCTAAAAAACTCACAATTAAATTACCAGTTAAATCTATAATTTCAATTTTACCTAATTGTTGTTTTTTTAGATTTACAATGTTGATTATTGAACTGCTTGGGTTAGGATAGACTTGTAAATCAATATTATTTTCCAATTCATTATTTTCTAATTGAAAATTTTCATCAAAAAGAGGATTAATTGTATCGCATGTGAAATCAAAAGGGAAATTCCAGGTTGTATCTTTCATATATATTGATACAGGCATTTTAACAGTATTTGTAAAAGGATTAATAGGAAGCCAAGCATCAAAATTAATTAAGTTGTCAACTACAATATTCTCTTGTGTTGCCCCAGCAGCGTTTAAAACAACATCTATATACTGATCAATAAAATGGTAATAATAGCCTTGGGTCGTAATGGTTTTTGCAATACTATCCACAGAAATTATTTCAACATAAGGTTCATTGTCAATAAAATTAAAATCGGTGTATGTATACAAAGTACCTGCAGGAGGACCTGCAGCAATATATTTTGTGGTATCCTCATAACGAATAAGTGAATTTGATGCACTTTGTCTAGGCCAATAATCTAAAATATCAGTTGTGGAAGCATAGTACTCAGAAAATGAATAAGTGTTTTGCATTAAGTAACGGACAACTCTATACTCTCTTTCTCCATCTAGTGGGTATGGGTTTGAAATTGGACCCCAACCATCACTTACAAATGCATGATCGTATCCTAGTGCGATTGTATCTTTACTAATTTCTTCAGTTAGTAATACACTATCTGGATGAATGATTTGAAGAGTAGAATTTTCAATCATCTTCAATGCCTTGTATGCATCTAACCGACCCCATCCCGTTGTATCATCATATCCTGGTCCGTATAAATTTGTTGCAGAATGCTCTAGAATATATTCGACATCTTCTATTGCCAAATTTCTATTACTATAACAAAAGGGTACATTATAATGACTTAATAACAATGCAGCTACTCCAGACACATGCGGTGCTGCGGCTGAAGTCCCATTAAATTTTTCATAAGGATAAGATTCCGTTAAGTTGTTAATAACATTTGTTGTAAAAACAATTGTATCAGAACCTGGTGCAATAAGGTCCATGTTACCCCCATACATTGACCAATAATCAGTAGACGCCTCTATGGCGCTTTGATTTAAACCTTGTTGGACTGTCAAACCATCATACCCTGATGCCCCAACAGAAATAATCCAGTTGTCGGGAAAAGACTGCGGATAATTATAGTCTATTAATGTCGGATCAGTTGAAGGTGAGAAATGATGACTATTGCCCCTAGACACAACATTGATGACCTCATTTTTATATGAAAACAAATAGGCCTCCCGACATAATTCACATACTGGAGTATTCACAACTATAGAATCGTTCACTTCTTTTTGCGATTCATTGCCAAAAATTCTTTTCTTCTGGTAATAATCTTCGCTCATACTTTCGTGAGTGTTATTTACGCTTCTTGGACCACCTACTATTGGATTTTGAGGCAACGGAGCATCTGTTTTAATTACGTACGAATGGTTTCCAATATGAATACCAAAACCAGGTGTGTTGTTAAAGTAAGAAGAATCGTAATAATTATCTGGGTAATTCCAATAACTGCCAACTGATCTTGCGGCGTCAACGACACTTGCACAAATGAAGGATGCTAAACTTTGATTGTAGTAATTTACTCTTAAATCAATTAAGGAGCAACCTGAACCAACTGTTGTGTCGCCACCTGCAATTCCAGCAACGCCAGTTGTGTTATTTCTTTTTGCGCCAATAATTCCTGCAACGGGTGTACCGTGATTTTTTGTATCTTATCCCCAACCGTAATCCGTGCTATTGTCGGGAAGTAGGTAGGCGCCACCAAATATGACTTCAAGGTCTGGATGTAAAGTATCAATTCCTGAGTCATGCACTCCAACTTTTATGAAAGACTTACCTGTTTCAATTTCCCAAGCATCTTCAATATTGATTCCTGCATTTGGAAAAGCTGACGAACCACTTAAAGAAATTTGTTTGGGATACAAGGAGTCATTAGGAGCACCGCTGAATTCTGCAGGAAAATTATAGTGACAATATTCAATAATCGGAGACAAATGATCCAACTGAACAATAACTTTTTGAATACTCACGCTTTCAGGCACATTTAAAGTAAGTGCAGCCCAAAATGGCGGTATTGTCACCTTTTCTCCTAATCTTGAAATAGACAACGTATCTTTCGTTGTTAGAGAAAATATTTTTGTTAGCTCCCAATCACTAAATCCCGGAAATTCATTTTCCATTTTCAACAAATATTCTTTTGCTGAGCTCTTGAGAATCTGCTTAACTGGAAAAGTAAAGTAGTACTTATTATCGACAATGTTAAAATCGAGATATGCATAATTGAATTTTATAATCACCTGTCTATTTGTTGTTTGACAATATAGGTTCAAACTGAATAAAAGGAAAAGTGTGAAAAGTAATCTCATTGACTTTGAATTTTTTAAAGTCGAAAACTACTAAAGTCAATGCATTGTGATTTTTTAACGATGTCAAGGATTTGAATCGTTGTTGAAAAACAATAACAATCTAAATATATGTATATCAGTTAGTTGTTAGGTCAAGGTGGGTTTTTTCAAAATCGAATTATTGGTACAAATCCTATGATTTTTAGAACAAATACTTAATAAGAAGTATGGGCTCCTACATTTCGGATTTAATATTAAGACTCCTCGAATGACACCATTTATAATTAGAATTTATTCCATATTTTTTAGTGCCCGAACTAAAATTAAACAACGAGAACAGTATTGAAAGTTGCGCCAGCAAGTATGGGTTTTCATTCCAATAATTCTCATCATTTTTTAGTACAAGTACTATTTTTTTTGTCGTGAATACTAAAAATGAATAAGTCAATACGCTGTAATTTTTATGTAATGAAATGAAAAACAAGGTGTTATGCCTTTACAAGCGTGCAATTGGAAAATAAGCTGTTTTTTTTGCAAAAAAAACAACAAAGTAGTATGCTTTATATTTACCGCACAACTGAAAAAAAAAAGCTAAATCGACGGAAATCGAAATGATTCATCAAAGTATTCTATTTAATTAAGGGCTGAAACTAGAAAAACTTTATATTCATCGAACTTCCATCGTAAACTGATTTTGCTAATGATTGAATGATACTGTAACGGCGAAGTGATTCATACTGCAAAAGACAGTCTGCGGGAGCAGGCACTTCGAAAGCTCAATACCCGATTGAGCAACACTGCAAAAGTAAAATATTACCTAGTACTTGTGGTACATGGGTAGTATGTAAAGTATGTAAAAAAAAGAATCAAATGAAATACCCGGTCTTGGTGTTCACCGCCTTCTTGTTCTCCAGCGTTTTTTTGGGCAATGCGCAAGTAAACCTTGTGCCAAATGGCAGTTTTGAGGAGTTGACCGAGTGCCCGAATGGTCCAGGTATGATTGGCTGGAATCAATTGGAGAAATGTCCTCCATGGTTCAAGTCAAATGTGGCTACAACTGATTTATTTAATGCGTGTGCAAATTCTGACCCATTTCTTTACAATCAGATCGGTGTACCGTCAAATTACATGGGCTGGCAAGCAGCCTTTGATGGGGATGGTTATGTTGGTTTGAGTAGTTTTATTCCAAATGATCATGGTGCTGAATATGCTTCAGTACGACTCACTGAAAAGTTAAAACCTTGTGGAATCTATCAAGTCCGCTTTTGGGTCAGTTTATCCGATTACAGTACACTCGCTATCAATTCTATCGGACTGCGTTTTGATCGGAAGCCTTTATCATCTATTTTTTATCTTGGTTTTGAATTGCCTGCTCACATCTCAACTCCTACGTTTGTTACCGATACGACCAATTGGGTTTTAATCAGTGGAATGTACGAAGCGGAAGGCGAGGAAGAATACCTGACCATCGGAAGGTTTTTTGACACCTTACAATATAGTAATTCCAATGTTCCAAATATCCCGAATGATTGCGATAGTTGCTATCCTTGGCATTTAAACGCTTTCTATTATGTAGATTCAGTGAGCGTCATAGAACTATCTAATCTTCAACTATCCAAGAAGATTACCAATGTGTTCACGCCAAATCTGGATCATATTAATGAGTTGTGGTATCCTGATCATGTTTGTTTTAATTCATGGAACTGTGAAATTTTCAATCGTTGGGGTCAAAAGGTTAGTGCTTTCAATGAACATGATTTTGGCTGGAACGGCAGGGATGTCATTGGAAATGAACTAGATGATGGGGTGTATTTCTACCACATTAGTAACGAAGAGTTCGTTGAAACCGGGTATGTGCATTTGATTCGAAATTAACTAAACACTCATGAAAAAATCTATTTTATTGGTTCTTGGATTATTTATTTTCCGGGACATTTATTCACAACAAGTGCCAACCAATACGCAGACTGGAACCTCTGCAGTTTCAAGTCCAGATTATTGGTCCCGTGTTGGTAATTCTGGTTACGGCAATAACCTATTTGGTACATTATGGAATTCCCCTATTTATACTGTTACCGGCAACGTTGGTCCTCTGAGCAATATCTTCCGAATGAAATTGAATGCAATTTTTGGTAATAACTCGCAATACCCAATAGACGGGTATAATACCTATGGGAACAGTAACACAACCTTAAACACGACCGGTTATTTGTTATTGGGCAATGACGGCTCATTCCAAACCAGCCCTGGACAAACAATCTATGAAAACAAGGGTGCGTTTTCTTTGTTACATCTTAATGGGCCAGGGCTCATTCAGCAGAATGGCTACCGTCCATGGATGAAAACGGGAATTACACTCACAGGCAATCAGGATTTGTCTTACTTCGGTCTACGGCAAATTGGAACGGATGTCGATTGGACGGAAACAGTCTTGTTGTGGTCAGACAATCAAGCGACGGGCGCAGATGAAATGGCGTTTCGCTTTACCGGTGCGAGTACTTCGAGCACAAGTATTGACAACAATCTCCGCAGCAATGTGGACCTTGATGGGTTGCACGTGGCGCGTTATACTGCTGATGGGCGCTATGCACTGGGAAATACCTTTGGATATATCAACGCTCCAGGACACCCGACTGGCCTCTATGCAAGACCACAATCCCTATTTCACATGAGCTATGATCGGCAACAAGGCACCTTGAATGAGGCGTATGGGTTCATGCAAATCACTTACAGAAACCCAACCGCATTGATAGGAGCTGGCGAAACTGAAAGCGATGGATTGAGGATCGGAATAGACAATGAGATTATTAATTCTCCCGCGAACAGTCACTTGAATGCCTACTTGCGTTGGCAGGAGGCCTCAAGTTTTGTCATCCAAACGGAAAATGACAATACCCCTGATATTGAACAAAACGAACGGATGCGCATCACATCAACGGGTGCTTTGGCCTTGAATCAAGGACCAAATTATGGTGGGGTAAATACGCCAACGAATGTCACCCGAATAAGCATCAGTCGAGAAGGTACAACGAACAGTGCGCTCACACAACCCTTGAGCTTATTGCATTTGGGGTATAACCTCGGAGAATTCACCTCCCAACTGACGAATTTCCCGTTCAGCAATGGGTATCGATCATGGATGGATTTAGGCGCACTGGTTTCCAATAAAACTGATCATGTATGGTTGGGATTGAAACCAGAGAATAATAGTGACATTTCCTCTAGCAATCGCATGGATGCCGTATTGGCTTGGGGCGACAATGGAAATACACAACAACCCAATCTGGGTGCAGATGTATTTCGCTTTATTTTTACAGCCTATTCAGCCTCGCAGTCAGACAGTCCTCAATCGCGGTCTCAAGAAGGTTTGGAAATCATGCGAATGTACCCAGACCGAGATACAACCTCTGATTATGTTGGCTTGACTTATGGTCGCGTTGGAATCGGCGATTTCACTACCACGGGAGTCAATGAACAACCAACACATAAATTGGATGTAGTTGGAAATGGGAGATTTAGATCATTGCCTGATTCACTTTATCTCGCCAATCAGCAAACGACAAAATTTGTTATGGTGGATGAGCAAGGGGTATTGCGTTGGACACAGATGGACACTACAAGTGGTTTTGGAGCGACTTGTGAGGATACGGTTGGTGCGCTGTTCACCGAACATCGTAATGTTGATTTGAATAATTATAATTTTTATTTCGAAGGAAATAATCCCGGAAATACGGAGAACAATGTTGGATTTGGCTACAATTGTGGAGACAGTTTAAAGGCAAAGGTTGATGTTATTCAAAGGGGCACAGGAGGCTATGGTGGAAGATTTTTAGTGATTGAAGACTTTGTTTGGGGTAATAATAATTTGAATCCAACGGGTGTATTATCTGTATCTACTGGAAATGGTAACAACGAACAATATGTCGGATACACTGGAGTGTCAGGTATTGCTCTTGGTTCAAATAGCCAATATTGTTATGGTGTTTATGGATCTGCAGACAATGGCAATATCAATCGTGCTGGGTATTTTAATGGTCTCGTTGATATTAATGGTGTTACGACCTCTGATTCTACGTTCAAACGAAATATTGCAAAAATACCTTCCGCATTAAAACTCGTTTCTTTGCTTAGTCCAAAAACCTTTGTGTACGATACTCTCGGATATGGTCAATTTAAATTTGATAGTAAAAAGCAGTACGGTTTCATTGCCCAAGAAGTTGAGACAATATTGCCTGAGTTAATCCATCAAAGTATGCATCCTGGAAAGATGGATAGCTTAGGAAATATTGTTGGGCAACCCATGAAATATAAATCAATGAATTACAACGCTATCATTCCCATAAATACGCAAGCGATTAAGGAATTGAATACAAAAGTTGATCAATCCACACTCTCGGATCAATCTTTAAAAACCAATGTTCAGAATTTAGAAAACTCATTGGATAAAGTGCTTCAAATGAGAGGTGTAACTTTTGATTGGGACGCGACAAATCATCCTGATATGGAGTTTGATTCCACAGAACACGTAGGTTTTATTGCTCAGGAAATGAATCAAATTGAGCCGAAATTGACATTCGTAGATGAGGATACTTTGATGCACGTTGATTATATGAAAGTCGTTCCAGTATTGGCTGAAGCCATTCAGGAACTAAATGGGGTTGTTGAAGCAAAGGATTCTGTAATTACTGCATTACAATCACAAAATTTGGCCCAACAGGAATCAATTGATGACCTCAACAACCGCTTGACGCAACTCGAAAACTGTCTTTCGAACATTTTGCCTTTGTTATGCCAAATGAACAACACAGCAATCCAACCAACATTGAAAGAAGTGCAGGATCAATTGAGTGCAGTAATCAACGTGAATTTGTCGGATAAAAATTCAATCGTTCTCAATCAAAATGTTCCGAATCCATTTGCTGAATCAACGGTAATTACGTATTCGGTTCCTTTGTCGGTGCTAAAGGCGCAAATACAATTCAATGATGGACAAGGAAAACTGATTAAAACAGTCGATATTTCAGAACGTGGAAATGGGCAATTGAATGTCTTTGCCAACGATCTTTCTTCGGGTGTTTATACCTACACTTTGGTCGCTGATGGTCAAATCATCGCTACGAAACGTATGGTGAAACAATAATTAAATTTCAACTTTTTAGAAAGCAGCGGTGCATAAATGTATCGCTGCTTTTATTTGGATGGTTTACCACAAATGAAATATATCTTAGGTACTATGAAAAATAGGATATATCCTAAATCTAAAGAGCCTTGTAGATTTTGAAGACACTTCGCTTTCAGTAGTTAAAAATTGCTCCTTTAAATTAGTACAAGTACTAAAATAGATAGAACAAATACTATTTTTGTTCCTAGGATAAAAAGCGAATTGTTTGATTCTATGGGGATAGAGAGTTTTGTTGTTTGGAAAAAAGAAATGACGATCTAACGAAATTCAAGTACATTTCCTCAAACTTTAACAAATACATTATGGCATTTAATGGAGATGAAGGGACTGTTGTATCCCTTAATGACGCGTCTAGATGGACCGCTAATTACAGAAAAACTGTTCCGGCCGGGGACATCATTGCTCATTTTATTGGCAAAGAGAAATTATTAGATATTTTAAACCAAGAAGATTGCGTTGGCGCCAGAATTTATTACGGAATCGGCGATGATGGTAAAAAGAATTTAATTTTAGTAGGTGCTGAGGCTAACGAAAATGATATGGTTGATGGGATTATAATTGAGCGATTATTTCCTTGTCCTCCCCTTTGTTCTGGAAAAAATTCACTAAACAGTTAATTTTGATAAATTTATTTATTGCAATAAGTTTAATAGGAGTTGGAAGTTCATTATTTCCGCTCCTATCTTTTTTGTATGCTAATCGTTTGTCGTTTTTATTATTCTTATTTACCGCTGAGTTATTGGTCGTCAACTGCTTGACATTTATTTTATTCCTATACTCAAAAACGAATCAAGATGAGTTGATTTTATGGCATGTGTTTTTAAGTTCCTTATTACTATGTCAAGTTTTTGCTAATTGGGGTAAGGATTTTTACACAATTAAAAGACTATCATGGCTTGCTTCATTTATAATTTTAACGCTTTTCATTTTCATTAAGACAGCAAATTTCTCGAATTTAGACTCAATTTTATGCATTTATAGTTCAATCCTCAATGTTGTTTTATCAATCCTTGCTATTTTTTCAATTGTAAAGAGTTATGTAAGCAGCCAACATTATTCATTGTTTAAGGATAAATTATTTTTACTTTCTGCGGCAACGTTAGTGTATTACGGATTACAATTGTATGTTATAGCATTTGAATCTATTATTCGAAGTAAGATAAATGATCTTTTTTTCATCACTTGGTCAATAATCCAATTTAGTACAATACTTTATCATTTAATTTTAGCGAAGGCGATATGGACGTTGAAAAATTAATCTTAATAACAGTTATCTGTGGAACATTATTCAGTTTAGGATTAATATTAACCCTACTTGGGCTAACATTCACATATCGAAAAAAACGAGTTTTTCAGCAGAAGGAGTTTGAAATGAAACTCAAAAACAAAGAGTTGGAGATGTTGATTGCGGTCGTGCAAGCACAAGAAACGGAACGCACCAACATTGCAAGAAACCTGCACGATGAGGTGGGATCTATCCTCACTATTGCCAAACATAATCTGAAAAATGTGGTAAACGGTATAAATCCAGATTCTGAGATATACGAAGATGCCATGTTTTCGTTGGATGTGATTGATCAATGTGTCGGAAAATTACGTTCAATAGTGCATGAAATGGTACCGCATTATTTAATGAAATTTGGCTTGCTCAAATCGTTCCAACGTTTGTCGGATCAGATAAATAAATCGTTGGAAGGCTGTTGCACATTAAAAGCAGGAATCGATGAGGATTTTAAGTTAGACCAACAGCAGGAAATACACTTTTATATGATTACGCTTGAATTGATCAATAACACTATTAAACATGCTAGACCAAAGGATGTTAATTTGGAAATAAAGACCCAAGAGAATTTCCTATTTTTTTCCATTGAACATGATGGTATTGCCATTAACCAGGAAGATTATACTCACTTACTTCAACAGGCAACTGGAATGGGATTGGAGTCCATCTCACACCGTTTGAGAATTATTTCAGGAGAATTGCGCTATAATTGTAATGATTATGGGGGGAGCATTGAACTCTCCGTTCCATTCAATAAATTTTCTAAAACAAATCCAAATGTCGAAACTGAAGAATAGAAGAACACTTGATACGATTCGTGTGGCCGTTGTTGAGGACCATACTTTAGTGAGACAAGCAATTGTCGTCGCATTAAAAAAAGAACAGCAAA
>CAIQQH010000114.1 GCA_903873915.1 uncultured Flavobacteriia bacterium
TAATTTTAAATCACATTATTTATTACCAGCATTAGCCATTGGAACAATTGAAATGACATTCCCCGAAAAACCCCAAAGTAGTAAGCAGAAATATCGAATTACTTCGTTTGGAATAGCTATCCGAGAAAAAAGATGAAATTTGTTGAATGTATTGAATCAATGCAATGATGCATTAGAAAATGTATAAAAAATGAAAGTAATTGTCCCAATGGCTGGACGTGGAAGCCGCCTCAGACCACATACACTCACCGTTCCTAAGCCACTAGTGCCAGTTGGAGGAAAACCGATCGTTCATCGCTTGGTGGAAGATATCGCCGCAGTGTGCGCAGAACCCATTGACGAGATTGCTTTTGTGATCGGAGACTTTGGTATTGAAGTGGAAAAAGAACTCATTGCCGTAGCGGAGAAACTTGGTGCTAAAGGAACCATTCATTACCAACATGAACCGCTTGGAACGGGGCATGCCGTACTGTGTGCAAAATCAGCGTTGGAAGGCCCTGTGGTTGTTGCTTTCGCAGATACGCTGTTCAAGGCAAATTTTCGCATAGATCCAAACGACGATGGCATTCTTTGGGTGAAACAAATCGAGGACCCAAGTGCTTTTGGGGTGATAAAAATGAATGAAAGCGGGGAGATCATCGATTTTGTGGAAAAACCAAAAGAGTTTGTGTCAGACCTCGCGATGATTGGGATTTACTACTTCAAGGATGGCCAGCGCCTCTTGCAAGAATTGGAATATTTGATTGAACATAAGGTCATAAAAAGTGGAGAATACCAGTTGCCAGATGCGCTGCGTCGTTTGACTGAAGCGGGATATCGTTTCAAGCCAGGTGAAGTAACAGAATGGCTCGACTGCGGAAATAAAACTGTAACCGTGGAAACGAATCAACGCGTGCTCGAATTTGATTACGAGGACAATGCATTGATGTTTTCTGCCTCGGCAAAAATGTACAACTCAGTTGTTATTCCTCCTTGCTATGTGGGTGATGATGTGGTGATTGAAAACTCAGTGGTCGGACCACATGTATCAATTGGTGCCGGAACAATCATTCGAAATACCATCATATCCAATTCAATCATTCAGGAAAACACAACGATTTCTGATGCAGTATTGAAAGACTCCATGATTGGTTCGCATGCCAAATATATGGGCAAAGCAAGTGACATCAGTTTGGGTGATTATTCCGTGATCGAATGAGAGGGCTCAGTATACTATTCGTGATATTTTTGTTGGCATCATGTCGTTCGGTGAAGAAATCATCGGAAGGATTTTCAACAAAGGATTTCCCATTTATTGAGAAGTTCCACGAAGGTGTTCGCTTGAAGACTCGCGGACAAATCAACGATGCGATAATGAAGTTTGAGGAATGCATTGCCATTCGTCCAGACGACGCCGCTTATTATGCGCTGTCAGAATGTTACCTTATGAAAAATGACCAGGTGCGTTCGGCGGAGTACATTAAACTGGCGGTAAAATTAGACCCAAAGAACATTTGGTACACACAGGAATTGGCCTATATGTATTTTGAAAGTGGCAACTTCACTGAAGCAGCAAAGAATTTCGAAAAACTGGTAAAGTATGCTCCACAAAATGTAGAATGGCTTTACGGCTATGCGGAGTGTTTAATGAAAGTGGGAAAAATTGATGAGGCCATCAAATCCCTCGATAAAATGGAGGAGCAAGTTGGAAAACATCCCGAATTGTCGATGCAAAAATTCAACCTTTATCTTCAGATTAAACAAATAGACAAGGCCATCAATGAAATTGAAAAAGCCAGAAAAGAGTTTCCCGAAGATGCTCAATTGTTGGCTACACTTGTGGATTTCTACTTCCAAACTGGTCGGGAGAAAGAAGCCATCACGATGTTGGAGGCCTTGGTAAAATCAGCTCCAGAAAATGGCCGTGCGCGATTGGCCTTGGCCGACATTTACCGTCAAAAGGGAAGGAAGCAAGATGAATTTCAGCAGTTGAAAGCGGCCTTCTCTTGCGAAGATGTGGACCTCGATACCAAGATGAAAATCCTCATAGGTATTTATGACAAGGCCCCAAAAATTGATCAGGAAGTGTATGACTTAGTCGATGCCCTTGTTGTTCAATACCCAAACGAAGCGAAGTCCCATTCGATCAAAGGAGATTACCTGCTGCGTGCGGAAAAAGACCTCGAGGCATTGGAATCGTACCGCGAAGCACTGAAGTATGATAAAAATCAATACCCCATTTGGAATCAAGTATTGTTGATGGAGTACCAAGAAGGAAAGTTTGAGTGGTTGTACGATAACAGCAAGACCTGTTTGGAATATTTTCCATCCATCCCTTCGGTTTATCTGTTAAGCGGGGTGAGTGCAGTTCAACTGAAAAAATACGACGAAGCCATTTCGACACTTCAAACGGGCAAGGAGTTGGTGGTTGGAGATAAAGCATTGGAAGCAGAAATACTCGGTCAGCTAGGGGAAGCCTACTTTGGGATTGGTAAAACGGCCGAAGGAAAAGAAGCTTATGTCGATGCCATGTCGATGGATCCTGAAAGCAGTTTACTAAAAACGAACTATGCGAATCGTTTGGCTTTGAGTAAAGTTGATTTGGCCTATGCCTTGAGTTTAATGGATGAGGTCTTGAAGGACAATCCATCCGTGCCACAGTTTTTGGACACCAAAGGATTGGTGCTTTTTCAACTTGCCCTGTATTCCGATGCCTTGATATTTTTCAAAAAAGCGGATGAATTAAAACCTTCTGATAAAATAATCGTTGAACACCTTGGCGATGCCTACAGCAAGTCGGGTGATGCGATAAAAGCTGTTGACTATTGGCAGAAAGCAAAGGCCCTTGGCTCGAGCAGTAAAAACTTAGATAAGAAAATTGAAAAGAAAACATATTTTGACCCAACGAACTAACTGGATTGTTCTGCTGAGCATTCCGTTTTTTCTTTTCTCTTGTGCGAAGCAACTGACGGAAACGGAAGTTGTAAAATTGCCTAAGAAAAAGCCACAGGAACTTATACAGGTACTCGACAGTTTGTCGAAGCCCAAACCAGGATTTTTCTACACGAAGATCAGCACGAGCTATACCGATACGAATCAAAACATTAGCTTCAAAACGTCGGTGCGAATGGTGAAGGACAGTGCTATAAATACATTAATTACGTATGCTAAAATTCCGATTGTCAATGCAATCATTTCTACAGATAGTGTAACCATCGTCAATAAACGCGATAAATGCTACATCCGACAAAGCTTGAGTTACATTAAGGACAACTTTGGTATTGATTTTAATTACCGCAACATTGAAGAATTGATTTTGGGCATGCCACTCGATTACGATACTGCACAGAAATATTTCGTGATTCACGATCCACACAATTACATCGTGTCGTCGCACAAAAAAAGAGAACTTAAGCGGATCGACAGGCAAGATAAAGTACCTCAACGCGAAGACATTGCTATTCAATATTATTTAACAGATGACGCTAAATCATTGAAAGGGATGTTCATTGAAAGTCCGGAAGATTCAACGACAATTCGTGTTGATTATTTGAAGCGCGATACAGTCAGTGGCTACTCGGTGCCCATAGAAGTCTATATTCGCATCGTATCCCCTCGAAACGATATTCGCATTGAACTTTCTTACGATAAAGTAGAGATTGATCGACCACAACCTTTAATCATGGTAATACCAGAAGGCTATGAAGAGTGTAAGTAATTTAATTTGGATCATCACGTTGCTTGTTGCGGGTAACACCTTTGCACAATCGACGAGTGAAAAGCTAAAAAAGGAGCAGTCGAATTTGGAAAAGAAAATTTCCAACACGCGCTCAATGCTCGATAAAACAAAAAACAATGCCAAAGCATCCTTGAATGAATTGCGATTGATCGACAATCAAATTCGGTTTCGGGAAGAATTGGTCACAAACTTCGACCAGCAAGTGCGAGGAGCTGAAGTAAAGGTGATTCGTAAAGATGCGGAAGTGAAAGAACTCACTCAGCGCTTGTCCGATATGAAAGAACAATACCGTCAGTTGCTGCTCTATGCCTATAAGCACCGAAACAAGTTCGGTAAATTGATGTATTTATTCTCCGCAACGAGTTACAATGAGGCGATTAAAAGGGGGTCGTATCTCGAACGAATTGCAGACATTCAACTCAAACAGTTTCGCATCATTCGCCAACATCAGTCCTTGATTTCAAAAGAAATTTCATCCATTCAGCAAGAGAAAGAATACAAATTAAAAATTTTGAATGAAAAACGGACGGAGAAAGCGGTCATAGAAAAGGACAAACGCAAGCAGGAAGAAGTGTACAGCAAGTTCAAGAAGGAGGAATCAAAATTGTTGTCGCAGTTGAAGGAGGATGAAAAGAAGAAAGAGAACCTGAAGCAGAAAATCAATTCAGCCATCCAAAAGGAAATCGCCGATACGGAGGCCAAGCGCAAAAAGGCAGAGGCGGAGAAAGCAAAAAAATCTACTACCACCTCTACCACCACGACGACAAAGCCAGAGACCACCACTCCGAAAAAGGAAACAACCTTACCTGAAACGAAAGAGTCAGCGGCCTTGAGTAAAAGTTTCGAGGGCAACAAGGGAAAATTACCTTGGCCTGTGGACAAAGGATCGATTACAGAAGGTTTCGGACGAAACGCGCACCCAACGTTGGAGAATGTTTTCACGAACAACAATGGAGTTGACATCAGTGCCCCAAAAGGAGCGTCGGTAAGAGCGGTATTTGAGGGAGAAGTGACGAGCGTATTGAATATTCCAGGAGCAGGCAAAGTAGTCATCATTAAGCATGGAAACTACCGCACGGTTTATAGTAATTTGCAAGATACCTATGTGACGATTGGATCGAAGGTCACAACAAAACAGGCAATTGGTACTTTACTCGTAACCGAAGGGTTATCACTTTCGCATTTTGAAATCCATCAAGTGCTTGGCACATCGAGTGTAGCCTTGAATCCGAGCTTGTGGATTACGCATTAAGTTGACAAACAAACGTGCTTAATTCTCCTTCTTCTCTAAGAAATCATTTAATTTCTCTGCACGCCGTGTAAAGAAATAATCTAAAGTCAGTCAGACGATTTATTTTTTTGTAAATTAATGTTCAGATATGAATAGACTGGGTTTAACAGTTGGATTAATTTAATCAACCACAGAGCCACAGAGGTTTTGATTTTGTTTGATGATTAAATGAAACAATCAATTTCGGAAAGTTTTATTCCTTTTCTCTGCGCCATTGTGGTAGAAAAGATTCACAGATAGCTGAATTTAAGACAACGCCTGATTTGGTAGGGGTTGGGGGAAATTGAACGTCTTGGGTTGGGCTATTTAGAAACCACCTCGATTTCTGAAAATAAATATATTAACGGTTGGCAGCTACCCGAAGGTGGCGATTTCGAAGCACTAAACTGTCTGCAACCACTGCCCCGCCAATTTCTTGTTGGTGCTGTTAGCTATTGCCTTTCTTTCGTCCATTGGCATTAATCAAATTGAAGTCCGAGTGCTTCTATATGTATCTTGTCAATTTTACAATTTTTCACTTCTACAGCATTAATTATTTTATCAATGACATTTACTGTCGTTTCGGTACTTGGCTTTTTAGAGCCTTTCACGATCGTTAACCAGTCCATTACATCCCGCATTTCATTGTCCATGTGAAACTGTAGAACCGACATGTGTAAATCATCAAATGGAATAAAAATCCATCTTCCATAGTAGGGAGGTCTTTTCTTTTCTTCCTTTGTAGTTGTAAGTTCAATAGATTTCCAGGTGTACATTGCCCAACCATCCATTTCTCTTGCGTTGTTCATTAAATTAACTTGTTGCTTAATTGCCGATAATCTGTTGATTCCAAATTCTCCACAGAAAATTGGACGTTGTGTTGTTTCTGCTCTTCCTAAGTGTTTTGGTAATTGCTTTTCAATTTTATTGCCAAACCAACTGTAAAAATGAAATTGATAACACGCATTAGAATCCAAAAGGCTATCATATTTTGAAAGAACATCCAGTTTTGTCGCATAGAGATTCCCTTCATAAATAATCATATGATTAGTATCGTATTTTCTTATTGAGGTGGCTATATTTTGATATAAATCAATTAATTCCTTTTCTCGTTTCTGATTGATGTTTGGTTCATTGATTATATCGTAACCCAATATGATTTGTTCGTCTTTGTAATGTTGAGCTATTTCTGACCATATAGCAGCTGTCTTTAGCTTTGCTTCTTCCGAGTCCCACAAAACTGTTGCTCCTTTCGTATAGTTTGAAACCCATAAAGTATTTTGAGGCTTAGCTGCATGAATCATTGAAAGTATAATGGCTACATTGTTTTCTTTAAAAGTGGGTAGAAGATTATCTAAAGTAGAAAATAGCACTTTTTTTGTAGAGTCGTTGTCAAATGACTCCGCTGAAAAGCCAACTCTTACAGAATTAAAACCCATTTTCTTCATGAGGCTTATATCTTCTTCAGTTATGAAATTCTCCATCATCTGTTTCGTAAAATTGCCGTAAGCATTCGTGCCGAGAATTTCATTCAAATTTTCCGCTGTAATTTTATGTGCATTTTGCGCACCCCCAAAAATGTAATTCTCTTGATAAAGCCAACAACTGACATTTGTAGCTTGAATGATGAAACGATTATCATTTGGATCTATAATATCACCCTTAATTCTACGAAAATATTTTGCCTCATTCGACTGAGAAGAAGCCGAAATGGTTAAACTTAGAAAAAATGTAAGCACTATTATTTTATTCATATTCTGCTTTTTTTGTCTAAGGTTGCAGCTAACTTGTTGCTAACCACCCTAGGACGACGTTAATCAAAATTACAACTTATTCTGACCACAATTAATCATTAAGAAATTCAATTCTTAAACTGAATTGTCGAATTTGAAAAATTAATAAAACGAAAGCTTTTGATTAAAATGGCTACACTCTCACTCTTGTCCCAATACTTCGGGGCTTAACAAGGAAAAGCTCAGACAGCGTTGCGATCTTCGTCGCTCTGGTTCTCATTCTGTTTCTGAAAGAAAAGCGCCTGAACCTCAGAGCGAAAAGCAGAATGAGAGTGAAGTAA
>CAIQQH010000115.1 GCA_903873915.1 uncultured Flavobacteriia bacterium
GAACTCAAGCCTATTAATTCGGAAGCCTTTTTTAAATCTAGGGTGTCTGAGGAGGTGTCAGCAATTTCGCTGGACCGCTCCTCAAATGCCTTTTTCACGGCCAGTTCTATGAGTGTTGAAACCATCTTTTTAAGACGGGTTTCAAACTCTCCTATCGAGAACTGCCAAATTGGTCGCTGGGAAAATTCTTTATGTTCCATACCACAAAGGTCTGAAACATTTATCACATAAAATCCTGTGCGTCAGACATTTATTATTGACAGACTTGTCAACTTTAGCGGGATTTTGAGGTGGGGCGCGGACCTCTTCGTTGTCAATAATCCTCGGAAAAATCAGAAAATTTTATTCTAGGAATGGAATTCACCGCCTCAATTTTCTTGCTATCGACAATGTGCGCATAAATTTGAGTGGTGGTAATGGATTTATGGCCGAGCAATTTACTTACCGTGTAAATGTCAATTCCATTCGTTAGCAACAAGACCGCGTGAGTATGTCTGCCACAATGAAAGGTAATGTGTTTGGTTATTCCTGCACTCACCACCCAACGAAACAAAACAACATTCAAATAGGCGCTGTATTTTATCCCAACAAACACTTTTGCATTGTCAGGTCCTCTTTCGGGCAATAAGTCAAACGCGGAATCATTGATGGGTAGGTATTCTTGTCCGCCCGTTTTCTGTTGCTTGAATACAATCTCGTAGCCATTGGTTTCTGAATAACGAATCTGCTTCCAGTGTAAGGCGTTGATGTCCGACCAACGCATGCCCGTTAAACAACTGAACAAAAAGGCGTTTTTCAGCATCGGATAGGTACACGGAGTCTTTGCTAATTTCTCTAATTCTTCAAAAGACAAATGTTCTCGGTGTGTTTCGGCTTGCTTGAAACTATCGATGTAATCCGCGATGTTCTCTTGGATTACTTTTTCTCTAAATGCCAAACCAACGCACGCTTTGAATTTATTGAAATAAGTGTGACGGCTGTTTTGGGATAAGGGTGTTCCATGCTTGGTCTTTGCTTCGAACTCCAAATAGTTCTTGAACTTCCGTGCAAGGTCTAAATCCACTTCTTCCATCAACACGTTTTTTCCAAAGCACTTGATGAATTGTTTCATGCTTCCATCCCAATTTCCATAATTGCCTGTCGAGTCAAAACGCTCCAAGCCTTTCTTTTCAAAGAAGCCAACAAAGTTCTCTTTCGTATGATCTTTTCGATGGATGCCCACCTTCTTGTCTTGCATGTTAATCAGGGCTTCCGCACGCAAACGCTCTGCGAGTTCAAATGTCATTTTGTTCTCTCTGCGCTGTTCCGTGTTTTCAGGGTTGGTGTAGAGTGTCAGTTCCAACGATTTTCGTTGTCTTTTTCCATTGTTAAAAGTGTGTAAATACAGGGCCGTTTTCCCACCTTCCATTTTTCTTTCTTTAATACTTACGTTCATTGTAGCGATTTTGTGACACACGAGTGGCACACGTGCCCTCCTGTGTCAGATTTGTGCCACAAGGTTATACAAAAGACACAAAATAACACAATTTACTTTTCAACACGAACAGCCCTCAACCTGTTGATTTCATTGGGTTTACAAGAAAATTGCTTGTGCTGTTTTGTGCTGTTTTGCGGTGCTTACTTCCCAATACAGAACTTAGCAAAGATATTCCCCAACAGATCCTCCGTCGATATATCCCCTGTAATCGTTCCGAGGTCGAACATGGCCTGACGGATGTCCATCGCGATGAAGTCGGCGGTGATCTGCATGTCGAGGTCGGCTTGGGCCTTTTCGAGGGAGCTGATGGTGCGGCGAAGAGCATCCACGTGGCGGGCATTGGTGACGATGGTTTCGTCGGCCAAGGAGAAGTCGCCAGCAATGGTGTGTGTCAAGATTGTACGCAATTGATCGACACCTTCGCCAGTGCGGGCAGAGAGCCATAGCGCATCTTTATCGCAAGATTCAGTTGTTTTTTGTGAAATATCGGACTTATTGCAAAGCTGTAGCACAATTTTGTCGGGGTGAATGTCGCGCAATTCGCGCACCCATTGGGCGACTGATGTGATGCTTTCTGCGTCGGATCCGTCACTCAAGCAAAGGACAATTTTCGCCTGCTTGATCTTCTCGCGGGAACGTTCGATCCCCATGGCTTCAATCTCCTCAGCGCCCTCGCGAATGCCTGCCGTGTCGATAAACCGAAAGAGCATGCCTTCGATGTTCAAGGTCTCCTCGATGACGTCGCGCGTGGTGCCTGCGATGTTGCTCACGATGGCACGCTCCTCCCCAATGAGTTGGTTGAGTAAGGAACTTTTTCCTGTGTTCGGTGCGCCAACAATAGCGACAGGAACTCCATTCTTGATGGCATTCCCCAAGGCAAAGGAAGCTTCCAAACGATGAAGATAGCGCAAGACTTCATCCACCAATATTTTCAACTGCGTGCGATCGGCGAATTCGACATCCTCTTCTGCGAAATCGAGTTCGAGTTCAATTAGCGAGGCAAAATGAATGAGTTTTTCACGAAGTGCTTTCAATTCGGAAGAAAAAGAGCCCCGCATTTGATTGAGTGCGATGTCGTGGGCATTTTTCGTCTGTGCAGCAATGAGATCAGCGACGGCTTCGGCTTGGGAGAGGTCCATTTTTCCGTTCATGAAGGCACGCATGGTAAATTCTCCCGGTGTTGCCAAGCGGCAACCACTGTGCAGAAGCGTATCGAGAATTTGCTGTTGGATGTAAGGCGAACCGTGGCAAGAAATTTCCGCGGATTCTTCACCAGTGAAACTCTTTCCTTCGTGAAAGACGGAGATTAACACCTCATCAATCAATTCGCCCGAAGGTGAACGAAAGGTTCCGAAATGAATGGTATGCGAATGTTTGGAAAGAAGGTCTTTCGAAAAGCAGAGAGACACGTTGCCCAGCGCAGCCTTACCCGACACCCGAATGATTGAAATCGCCCCTACCCCACTTCCGGTGGCAATGGCACAGATGGTATCCTTGGAATTTCGCATGGCACAAAGGTAAAAAAGAAAGGGGGAGAACTTGCGCCTCCCCCCTCATCAATTTTGCTCAATTGGATTAACTATCAATAAGGTCAATTTTTAGTTTTCTTCAAACCAAAACACTTTTCATACTTACGATTTTTTCTTTTTTTGAAACGCCTTATTGAAATTTTCAAAAATGATATAAACCTGCAAAATATTATTCTTTTCAATCACATGTCCCGTTTCAATAAATTGTCCAGAGGCATCAATTTTACTCGTAAATGTGTTTTTATAAATGGCTGAATAACCCAATTCAAATCGCATAGGGAAATCCCAATTTGGTTTGTATCCCAACATCACGAAAGATCTGTTTTGATCCCAAATTTTATCGTTGGATGTGTTTTTGCCCATTCCAATAAACAATTCGTTCCACGCAGTTAAGTAAAACGTGTTTTTCTCAAGTGTTTTGTGGTTTAAAGGTACCGTTGCTTTTAAAAAATAACGAGCTCGCATTTTTCTGCCGGTACTTGGAAAATCCATCCCGTATGAGTAATCAACAAACTCGCTTTTATCCGTTGTAACTTTCGTTCCAAAGTATCTAAATTCATAGCGATAACGTTGGTCTAGCGTTACTCTGCCATTGAAAATTTTATTGCTCAAAGTAAATTGAGGACAGATCCTAAATTCGGGTTGAACTTTATTCGTCGAGCCTGATTCAAAAGATGAAGTATATGTTTCCCAAAAACCAATCGGAGAAAGCGAAAAACGCACATTTTCATTGAGTTGATAATGGACCCATGGACGGTAGACATGCTGAAAGTTGTTTTTAAACATGTTATTCGAATGTCCGTCTAAATCGGAAGGATCCGATGTGCGTCTGTATTGATAATCCAATTGCCATCTCCATTTATCTTTGATTACTCCATTAATTACAGTCTCGGTCCAAAACGAATTTCTACTAACAACCTCTCTTTCATCTGTTGTTTGGGCCTTAACCGCCGAAAAAACAAACAGGAAAAATAGTATAGCTATAAAGGATTGTGTTTTCATATGGTTTAGATTTTAAAGGTCAAAACTATGTTAATTAATATTTGGTTAATATATAGCACAACTTTAATTAAACTTTTAATAATGTTCATAACGTTTTCATAACACTTTATTAAATGAAGAAAATAAGCTTATATAATTGTACAACAGCTGTTTATGTGTTATAAGTGTTTGATTTTCTATCCTTACACTTAACGTTATATTAACATTGACGATTCATAAAATCCATTATCTTTTGATTTTCAACACATTAACATCTTTTGTTCTTTGTTCAATTTACACTAAGTTATATTTAGGTTAACAATACCATGGGATTATTCTCTCTCTCGTCAAAGGGTTACATTTGCCCAAAAACTCTATTTATGGCATCTTTTTTAAAATTCTTTTTACCGAAAGACCGCGTGTTCTACACGTTATTTGAAAGCGCTAGTGGCAATCTCGAAAAAATTGCACAGAAACTTGTGCTAGTTGTGAATGAACCAGATTTCAACAAGCGCGCGGTCATCATTAAAGAAATGGAAGACTTAGAGCATCAAAATGACTTATTGACACATACTATATTTCTTGAACTGGGGAAAAATTTTATAACGCCTTTTGACCGCGAGGACATTCACAGCCTTGCAACAGCGCTGGATGATATCGCTGACTACATTTATGCAGCCGGAAAAAAAATCAATTTCTACAAAATAGATCCAACTGTTGATTCAGGCATTCAAAAAACGGCTGACGCCATTCAACAAGCGGTATTGGCCGTGAATCAAGCCGTGATAGAATTGCGCAACTTGAAGAACACACAGAAAATTGTTGAATGTGTAATCAGAATCAACAGCATCGAAAACAGCGCGGATGATTTGTTTGATTTGAGCATCGAGAAATTGTTTGATTCAGATGTTGACGCAAAAGAACTGATCAAGAAACGTGAGATCTACCAAGTGATGGAAACGGTTACAGACAAGTGTGAAGACGCTGGAAATGTGATTGAATCTATCGTAGTAAAATACGCTTAACACTACCCATTTACTCACTTAATTAAAAGAGTATGTTCACTTTATTAATCGTCGTCATCATCATTGCATTGCTCTTTGACTTGGTAAATGGTTTCCACGATGCAGCAAACTCTATTGCTACGGTGGTATCGACGAAAGTGCTTACACCGTTTCAGGCGGTTCTTTGGGCGGCAACGTTCAATATCATTGCATTTTGGGTTTTCGACATGAGCGTTGGGAATACCGTAGCGAAAACTGTAGATAGCAGTGCGATAAACTTATGGGTAATTCTAGCAGGACTATTGGCGGCTACATTTTGGAACTTGCTTACCTGGTGGTTTGGGATTCCCTCTTCTTCTTCGCATACCCTCATTGGTGGATTCGCGGGGGCTGCTGTAGCACACGCAGGATTGGGAGTGATTGACACTACAGAAATCCTTAAAGTAGTGGCCTTCATTTTTTTGGCGCCCATTATTGGCGGCGTGATTGCCTTTGTCATTGCGCTCGTCACGATCAGCCGTTCCTTCTATAAAAAAATGTTTGTAATCTTTCTCCTTTCTGGCGGCACGTTCTATGGGATGCTGTACATGATCGATTACATGGACATGAAGCCAATCATGATGTATATTACCTTGGGGATGATTACGGTATTTATCCTGGTTTACATTTGGTTTGAAATCAAGTACGGCAAAAAACCTTCTTCTGCAAAAGAATCGATGATGCACAAGCGTCTTCAGTTGCTTTCTTCTGCAGCATTTTCACTTGGTCATGGTGGAGCCGATTCTCAAAAAGTAATGGGAATTATCTGTGCTGCTTTGATGGTTTACGGAAACTACGCGAGAGATGAAAATATTTCTGTGCATAAAGACCTTCAGGTAACTGAAATGATTCAAATCGAATTCAAGAAGGCAGACGGAAAACATGATAAGTTCAAGCCTGAGCTCGAAAATGGAGACAAGCTCTTGGTATACACACGCGGTGAGAAAGTATTCGATGCGTCGAATGACTCGTTGATTTTCGATGACAAAACATTGAACACCAACTACCAACACGCTGACCTTTTCGAGGAACACATCGATCCAGAAACAGCTGAATTGCTGAAAGACCACAAGTTAAAATCTAAAGTACACTCCGATACGATGCCATTCTGGATTGCATTCGGATGTTACTTTATGATTGGTATTGGAACATTGATGGGCGGTTGGAAAATCGTCAAAACAATGGGAACCAAGATTACAAAAGTTACACCGTTGGAAGGTGTTTGCGCCGAAACGGCTGGAGCACTCACGCTATTTACGGTAAGTCAAATGGGAATTCCAGTTTCTACTACGCACACCATTACCGGTTCCATTATCGGAGTTGGTGCAATTCGAAGATTGAGCGCAGTGCGCTGGGGCGTTACCATTAATTTATTGTGGGCGTGGATTCTTACTATTCCTGTAAGTGCTGGACTTGCTGCATTGTTCTACTACATCATTATGCTATTCCAATAGGAATTTAGAATTTGATGCCAAAGCAATTCAAAATGAAATACAAGAGGGGGTGGGTGATCATCCCCTTTTTTTTGATTCCTCCAACAACATAGAGTGAGTGTGAGTCCCGAAGTATCGGGACAAGATACGGGAGCGATGGAAAACAGAGTGAGAGTGAACCGCTCTCGCTTTTCACTCTCACTCTGTTTTTGGGGGGATTAATTAATTTTACATTATTCATTTTTAATTTTTAACTCCCACCCATGTCCTCTTTCCTCCGTTTCATCCCCCTTGGCTTTCAATGGGAAACACGCGATCCATTTCTTTTTTGCGTTCATCACGAAGACCAATATCCAAAAGGAAATGGAAAGCTAGGTCCAGCAGCGTCATTGGCGGGCCGACACCTCGGACAAGATTTCATCGTGAAAGACGGATGGCGCATGTATCACGGCCAAACAATTCCGGGATTTCCTGGTCATCCGCACCGTGGATTTGAGACCATTACTGTTGTAAAAAAGGGCTTGGTGGATCATGCCGATTCTACCGGAGCTGCTGGTCGTTACGGCAATGGTGATGTGCAATGGATGACCGCAGGAAAGGGCGTTCAGCATTCGGAAATGTTTCCTTTACTGAATGAAAAGGGTGATAATCCTGCTGAATTGTTTCAAATCTGGCTCAATCTACCGCGAAAAAGCAAGATGGTAGAGCCACATTTCAAGATGTTTTGGAATGAAGATATACCGCGCTTCACAACATCAGACGACAAGAACAATCAGACGCAAGTTGAAATCCTCGTAGGTCAATTCGATGGAAAACACGCGCAAGACTCACCGCCAGACTCGTGGGCGGCCGATGCACAAAATCATGTTGCTGTCATCAATTTGATCCTCGAGCCAAATGCTGTATTTACTATTCCCGCATCGGTGAAAGGCATTCACAGAACACTCTATTTTTACTCCGGTGACAAATTGCGCATTGAAGGAGAAGCATTTCCAGAATACCATGGCGCTGATGTTGATCCAGATGTCGACATTACACTTCAAAATGGTGCAAGCGGGTCGAAGGTGCTCATTTTACAAGGGCGACCGATCAACGAGCCTGTTGTACAACACGGACCATTTGTAATGAATTCCAAACAGGAGATCTACGAAGCCTTTGAAGAATATCAACGCACACAATTTGGTGGTTGGCCTTGGCCGAAATACGATATGGTGCATGACGCGAAGGCGGGGCGATTTGCGCTGCATGCGGACGGAACTGTAGAATTAAAAATGAAAGATGAATAATGAAGAATTTAGAGGACAAGGGACTTAAATTTGGTTACGAGTTAGTAGTTACGAGTTACGAAAATTGGACTAGAGACCGCTCAGCTAATGGACTAGAGACACTTCTTCGCTCGTTGAGCTTCGAAGGACGAGGGACAAAGGACTTGGTTTTAGTTACGAGTTACGAATATTGGACTAGAGACCGCTCCGCTGATGGACAAAAGACAGAGTGTACATTGGTTGCTCCTCAAATTCCTGAAAGGACCAAATTCCTAATTTTTAATTCTTCAGCCTTAATTTTTAATTAGTTTCGTTTTTTCTTAAAAAACTCCACCAAAAGTTCACTGCATTCGGCTTCGAGAATGCCATTGGTGACGAGCGTTTTTGGGTGGTACAATTCCGACTTGTATCTACCCGCGCCTCTTTTTAGATCGCGTGCACCGAAGACAACTTTGTCTATTTGTGACCAGTACAAAGCTCCGGCGCACATCACGCAGGGTTCCAATGTCACATACAAGGTGCAACCTGAAAGGTATTTTCCACCAATATTTTCAGCTGCCGCAGTAATCGCTTGCATTTCGGCGTGGGCAGTAACATCGTGCAGGTGTTCTGTAAAATTGTGTGAGCGTGCAATGATTTGATTGTTCACCACCACGACAGCTCCAACAGGCACTTCGTCCTGATCAAAGGCTTTTTGGGCTTCGTGTAATGCTTGACGCATGAAATATTCATCATTAAACGGAGAAATCATTCTATTAAATTTTGAGGCTTGAAATTACAAATTCCATTGTCCTCTATTCCATTCCGTGGCTTAAAATTGTACTTTTGAATTCAATGAGT
The DNA here is from genome assembly GCA_903873915.1 of uncultured Flavobacteriia bacterium. Lineage (GTDB taxonomy): Bacteria > Bacteroidota > Bacteroidia > Flavobacteriales_D > Crocinitomicaceae > M0103. Next base: position 8,569 of record CAIQQH010000115.1, read on the forward strand.
TTATCGGCACATATTCCCTCCCTGCATAAAGGTGACTTGATTTATATCACAGCACCTGCGAAATCAATTGATGCTTCGTATGTGCATTATGCGGAAAATTACCTGTTGAATCGGGGCTATCGCGTAGAAATTTCCGCGCACTGCCTTGGCGAACACCACTATTTCTCGGGAACTGAAGCCCAACGCGCACTGGACTTCAATAAAGCCATTCACAACCCAGAGGTTAAAGCCATCTTGTGCGCGCGCGGCGGCTACGGATGCATCCAAATAGTGGATCAAATTGATTGGGACGAATTTTCAGTAAACCCAAAATGGATTATCGGTTTTAGCGACGTCACCGTACTCCATCATCGCCTGCAGCACTTAGGCTTCCCTAGCATTCATGGAAGTATGCCCCTCAATTTTGAAGAAAACAGCAAAGAGGCATTGAACACCCTCATAAATGCTGTTTCTGGAAGCCCCTACTCCATTCACTCGCCCATTCATTCATTAAACAGGTTCGGCGAGGTGGAAGGAATCGTTGTTGGCGGTAACCTAAGCATCATTTACAGCTTGCTGGGCACAAAAGATAAGACGTGTTTTGACGGGGGAATTTTATTCATCGAAGATCTTGCTGAGCAGCTTTATCACCTCGACAGAATGTTGCATTCCTTAGTAAGATCTGGTGCTACTCTAGGATTAAAGGGTCTGATTGTTGGGAGTTTTAGCTCCATGCAAGACACGGCTGTGCCATATGGAAAAGACATTGAAGAAATCATACGTGAACATTTTGGTGGCTTAAACATTCCGATTGCCTTTGGTTTTCCCGCAGGACATATTCCGGACAATCAGGCATTGGTTTTTGGAGAAAAAGCGAGGTTAAATGTAAATGAATCCGGGGCAAAACTTTCGTTTAGAAACGACTAATCACATCACAATCACTCGGCGTACATGCCGTTCGCCATCGGATAAGACGGTACAAATGAAAACACCCGAAGGCATTTCATCCATGTAAACATTTCCTTCAGGACCAATCAGCCAAGTGCCTACATACGTTCCAAGGTCGCTATAAACCGTCACTTGCGCCCCCTCGGGACCAACAATGGTAAAATTACCTGAAGAAGGATTCGGGTAAACTCGGACATCTACCTCGGACAATTCAACACGGCTTGACATTTTGATGATTTCATTGGTTTGTTCCTTCGCTTCGGTGGATGAACCTTGTAAATGCTGTTCTTCTTGCGCAAATGCAATGGTAGTCAGACACATTGCATACGCTACTAATCCCTTCTTCATGTCAACTGGTTTTTTAAGACAAACCGCTTTTTTAATCAAATGTTACAGCAAATCATTCATTTTCGATGAAAACATAGGTTTTCGGTTGAAACCCGGGGCTAGGAGAAACAACCCTTTTATTCCTTGCGCTTACCCCAAGAACAAACCAGGAGTTGGATTAAACTCCACCTGCGCACTCTATTTTGGTCCGCTAACTTATAATCAATCTAAATAAGAACCTTTCCCCGAATACATTGTTCTAAGCATTAAATTTGCATGGTACTTTTTAAAACCGTAAGAACTACATTTATGAGCAAGTCAGCATTTCTTTCCTCGTCAATCGCTAAAAAATATTGGATGGCGATTACTGGATTATTTTTGTGTCTTTTTCTCGTTGGTCACTTGTTGGGGAACCTTCAGTTGATTCTAAAAACAGGAGAAGAAGGACGCAGAGCCTTTAACGAATATGCGTACTTTATGTCGCACAACATCGTCATCAAGGTGATGTCCTACGCCACTTATCTGTCTATTTTGTTTCACGCCATCGACGGAATTATGTTGGCGGCACAAAATAAGAAAGCGCGTCCCGTGGGCTATGCGTACAGCAAGCCGGGAGGGAATTCATCTACAGCTTCCCGCAACATGGCGGTGCTTGGAAGTGCTATTTTCATCTTCATCGCGATTCACATGTCGAATTTTTGGTGGAAAGCGAAATATTCTTCTGACCCAATGCCTTTGCATAAAATCACTAAAATAGTTGAGGAAGAAAGCTATGATCCAACAACTGGTATGCCATTAAAATTACAAATCGAGTACACTTTAGCATTAACAACGAAAGGAGATTACACTCCTCTTGTGCGTAAAAACACCATGAATAATCAAGAACAGGTGTACGCGAAAATTCAAGATGGCACAAAAATTTTCCAGGCAAATTCAGATATTGAATTGGGTGAAGGCTACAAAGATTTGCACTCACTTACTGTTGCCTTCTTCGGTCAAGACAGAACAAACGAAGGTGTTCCTGCGAATAAATATGCTGGCCTAGCTGTAGCGCTTTATGCATTGGCGATGCTTGTCTTGTCCTTCCACTTGTGGCATGGATTCTCTTCTGCCTTCCAATCGCTTGGTGTAAATCACCCGCGCTACACACCTGCCATTCGCACCTTCGGAAAAGTGTTTTCCATCATCGTGCCTTTGTTGTTTGCCATTATTCCTATCATTCTTTTCATCAATAAATAAGCTGATACCGTATGTCTAAGCTAGATGCAAAAATACCGGCTGGTAACATTTCAGATAAATGGACCGACCACAAAGACCACTTAAAGCTCGTTGCACCAAACAACCGTCCGAAGATTGATATCATCGTTGTAGGTACTGGACTTGCCGGCGCTTCTGCTGCGGCTTCTCTCGGTGAAATGGGCTACAATGTGAAAGCATTTTGTTTCCAAGATTCACCGCGTCGTGCGCACTCTATTGCCGCACAAGGGGGAATCAATGCAGCAAAAAATTACCAAAACGACGGTGACTCTGTGTACCGCCTGTTCTACGATACCATCAAAGGGGGTGACTACCGAGCACGTGAAGCAAATGTTCACCGTTTGGCGGAGGTTTCTGGAAACATCATCGACCAATGTGTCGCTCAAGGCGTTCCTTTTGCACGTGAATACGGCGGCTTGTTGGATAACCGTTCTTTCGGTGGAACACAAGTTCAACGTACTTTCTACGCAGCTGGTCAAACTGGACAACAATTATTGTTAGGAGCTTATTCGGCTTTATCGCGTCAAATCGGTGTTGGACATGTAAAGATGTACAACCGTCACGAAATGCTCGACTTGGTAAAAGTAGATGGCAAGGCACGTGGAATCATCGCGAGAAATCTCGTGACTGGTGAAATCGAACGCCACTCTGCACATGCAGTAATCATTGCATCGGGCGGATATGGAAATGTCTATTTCTTGTCAACGAATGCGATGGGAAGTAACGTGACAGCAGCATGGAAAACGCATAAGCGTGGGGCCTTGTTTGCTAATCCATGTTTCGTTCAAATTCACCCGACCTGTATTCCCGTTCACGGCACAAACCAATCGAAACTGACCTTGATGTCGGAATCCTTGCGTAACTCTGGACGTATTTGGGTGCCGAAGAAAAAAGAGGATGCTGAAGCGATTCGTGCTGGAAAGATGAAACCTACCCAAATCGCAGAAGACGACCGCGACTACTTCTTAGAAAGAAGGTATCCTGCGTTTGGAAACCTTGTTCCACGTGACGTGGCATCACGCGCAGCCAAAGAGCGTTGCGACGCTGGATTTGGAATTGAGGCAAATGACACGAATGAGGGTGTTTACCTTGACTTCTCTTCAGAGATCCTTTCAAAAGGAAGACAAGCTGCTTTTGGACAAGGCGATCATGCCCCAAGTGACGCAAAAATTCTTGAACTTGGAAAAAAATGGGTGGAAGAGAAATACGGAAACCTTTTTCAGATGTACGAGAAAATCACCGATGAAAATCCGTACGAAACACCAATGAAAATTTATCCAGCCGTTCACTACACGATGGGTGGCGTTTGGGTTGACTATAATTTGCAAAGCACCATCCCCGGATGTTTTGTGGCCGGAGAAGCAAACTTTTCGGATCACGGAGCGAATAGACTTGGTGCTTCGGCCTTGATGCAAGGTTTGGCGGACGGATATTTCGTATTGCCTTATACAGTTTCTGATTATTTGGCGGATGAAATCCGTACGGGGAAAATTTCAACGGAATCTGCAGAATTTGAAGAGGCCGAGCAAAATGTTCGCAATCAAATCAACACCTTCCTAAACAACAACGGTACAAAATCAGTAGACTCCTTCCACAAACGACTTGGACTCATTATGTGGAATAAAGTCGGAATGGGCAGAAGTGAACAAAGTCTTACAGAAGCAATTGCAGAGATTGAAGCTCTTCGAGCTGAATTTCACAAAGATGTTTTCGTTCCTGGAAGTGCTGAGGAATTGAATCCCGAACTGGAAAAGGCAATGCGCGTTGCAGACTTGATGGAGCTCGGACAATTGATGGCTCAAGACGGCCTTCAACGCAAGGAATCATGTGGAGGTCACTTCCGTGAAGAATACCAAGATACAGAAGGTGAAACTCTTCGTGATGACGAGAACTTCAAATTTGTTGGCGCTTGGGAATACAAGGGTGATGACATTCGTCAGGAAGAACTTCACAAAGAAGCATTGAATTACGAATTTATTAAAATCGCAGCACGAAACTATAAATAATTACGAGTTACGAATTACGAGTTACAAGTGTGACTCTAACTCCGTAACTAGTCACTTGTAACTAGTAACTTATAAAGATATGGCATCAAAATTCATCAATATAACCCTTAAAATCTGGCGTCAGAAAAACGGCACAACAAAGGGTGGTTTGGAAACATACGGCTTGAACAATGTTTCAACGGACAGTTCATTCTTAGAGATGTTGGATCAATTGAATGAGCAACTCATTAACGAACGCAAGAATCCTGTCGCATTTGACCACGATTGCCGCGAAGGAATTTGTGGAATGTGCTCGTTGTACATCAATGGTCGTGCGCACGGACCAGACACCGGAGTAACGACTTGTCAATTGCACATGCGTACCTTCAAGGATGGAGAAACGATTTATGTGGAGCCGTGGAGATCGCGTGCCTTCCCTGTGATCAAAGACTTGGTGGTTGACCGCAGCGCTTTTGACCGCATCCAACAAGCGGGAGGATTTGTTTCCGTGAACACTTCAGGAAGAACCATCGATGCCAATGCTACACCTATTCCAAAAGCAGATGCAGACAAAGCCTTTGAAGCGGCGGCGTGTATCGGTTGTGGGGCGTGTGTGGCATCGTGTAAAAACGGTTCAGCCATGTTGTTTGTTGGTGCGAAAGTTTCACAATACGCATTATTACCACAAGGTAAAGTTGAGGCACAACAACGCGTATTGAACATGGTGCGTCAAATGGATGAAGAAGGATTCGGAAATTGTACCAACACAGGTGCGTGTGAGGTGGAGTGCCCGAAAGGAATCTCGATAGAAAACATAGCGCGCATGAACCGTGAATACCTCAAGGCCATCGTAACAGAAGACTAAGATTTCAAGTATATTTCTTGTAAAGAGTCCGCCAATGGTGGACTTTTTTTGTGATAAAAGCGTGCAAACGCACGAAAATTGACGTGACTTTGCCGAACATTTGGTATTTTGTTTTACATTCGTGCAAACTAATTTAAAACTCGTATGAAAAAATTATTACTAACAATTGCTGTTGTCGGGTCGGCGTTGCTTTCTCAGGCACAAGTGATTTGCGCGGTGCAGTCACCCGCAAACATCGCAGGCAACTACGACTTCACGTGGGCAGATCCTGCTTCTGGGTGGGGCACACCAGACTTTTTAATTCCTGGAACATTCATTACTGGTCAATTGATCATGGTAAATGACGGTACTCCTGGAACAAATGCAACGTATGGAAACAACCTTTCAGAAGAAGGATGTAACCCATCATTGCCAAACGCTTATGCTGGAAAAATTTGTGTTATTCGTCGCAATACATGTGAATTCGGTTTGAAAGCATTGGAAGCTCAAAATGCTGGAGCTATCGGTGTAATCGTTATCAACCGTGACCCGGCAGTTATTGCAATGGGAGCTGGTGCTTCTGGAGCAAGTGTAACTATCCCTTGCGTGATGGTCACAAGCACAGATGGACAAGCAATGATTGACCAAATGGCAATCGGACCGGTTAGTGCATTTATCGGGAACAAAGCTGGTTTATATGCAAATGACGGCGGAATTACACCTGGAACATCTTTGATTTCTAAGTATTCGGGTGTTGCTTCATCTTTGGCGCAAAACAATACTGAATATAGCTTTGCTATCGGTACTGAAGTAGTAAACTGGGGTTCTGCTGCACAATCAAACGTTACGGTAAACGCAAAAGTAACTGATCCTACAGGAGCTATTGTTTACAACAACACGGTAACAATTACTTCACCTATGCAATCGGGAGATACAGTAGATGTATTCCCTGGAGGCGCATACTCTTTCCCTGATTTCTCATTGCCTACTTACGCTCCAGGTAGATACTCGGTGTCCTACACATTGTCTTTATCTGGTGCGGATGATTATGCTTCGGATAATGCTGTAAGCTCAGACTTCACGGTTTCTGACTCTATTCTTTCTTACGCCTTGCTTGATGCTACAACAAATCACCCTGTATCAAACAACGGATACCGTCCATCTACAAACAACCAAACATTCTCTACATGTATGGTGATTAGCGATCCTAACGCTAGCCGGATTGGTGTAAATGGTGTTTATTTCTCTGCTTCTACAGCTGCAACCTCAGGTGTTGTTCTTACAGGTGAAGAAATCGCGTTGAACTTGTACCGTTGGGATGATCCATTTGTTGACTTGAACGACGCTGCGCTTGCATTTACGGCCTTGACTTCAGTTGCTTCTGGATTCTATTACTTCCCTAGTGATCTTCAAAGTGAGACAGTTTATGGTGCATTTGATGCTCCTGTAGTTCTTCAAGACGGATTGCGTTACCTTGCTTGTGCGCAAACGGTAAACTTGAGCATCTACCTAGGACACGATACAAAAACAAACTACACATGGAACGAAGCATATTACTTGCAACCAATTTCTCCGAACGAGAGTGATGCTGCATGGTTCGCTTCAGGATTTGGTGCTGACGCAATTTCTGCAATGGCGGTAAACATTTACGATGTGGCTTCTCAAGGAATTGAGGAAACTACATTGGAAGGTGTTGCTTACCCGAACCCTGCAACTGATGTTGTCACTGTTTCTATGAAAGCTGAAGGTACTGCTACACTTACTGTAACTGATGTTGCTGGTAAAGTGGCGTTCTCTAACGCAATCAACCTTGTAAACGGTAAATCACAAATCAACATCGCTTCTCTTGAGGCTGGTGTTTATGTGTTCAATGTTGTTCTTGAGGATGGTAAAACATCACAATTCAATGTTGTAAAAAGATAATCCACTAACTGGATAGTGAAAGGGGCGACCAGTGATGGTCGCCCCTTTTTTGTTGGATGGGTTTGGTCCTCACCCCTAATGAAACAGCGTGAGAGTGAAGAGCGAAAGCGTTGAAACTTCACTCTCTTTTATTTCGCTCTCACTCTCCAACTCACTCTTTCATCAAAACGACTCTTTTATTGCCTTATTCATCAACCCCCTCAACATTCATAAAAAAGTTCGATACTTAAGAAATTTCCAAATATTTCGAGGGGGATTAAGGGGGAGGTTGTTTTAGGAAATGAATTTCTAGTTGGGAGAATGAAAGAGTATAAGAACACAAAAAAGGCGACCAAATTGATCGCCCTTCATTATGATTAAAACTAACTCTCGCTTAAAAGTTCAATGTCAATCCAAAAATTAATGGATTCGCCTGTGGGTTGTTTGTTGTGTAGAACAAGGGTAGCAATCCATAACTCGCAAATGCGCCCCAGCTGCCGTATCCAATGCGAACGGTCCCGTCCAAACGGAACGTTTGCAAACCAAACTGTCCTTTCTGCACTGACACTACATTTTTTCCATCGTCATACGCACGTTTGTAACGTGAGGCTATTTTAACACCACCTACAATTCCTGCAGCTACATAAAATGACTTGTCGGCATCTGCATTGCTGTTGAATTCAAGCAATAAGGGAACGGTAAGGTAGGTCGCCTTCAATTTATTTTTTGTGTAGTTAAGCAAGGTGTCTTGATATGCGACAAGATCTGCTCCTTCATCAGCGATTTGAACTGTAGGTACGTAGTTATTGCGAAATGCCACCTGCGTAAAGCTGAAACCAAGACCCGTAGTGATTCCTAAATATTCTTTTGCAATGGGGAATTTGTGCTCAAAAACATTTAAGTTCCACACCATAGATTTACCAATGTCGTTTTTCAAGTAATCCGAAGTTCCAAAATCTTGGTTGAATTGATCGTTCATGAGCATGAGGAAACCCATGTCTAATCCAGCCCAATGCGCTTCAAACTCCTTGTCTTCTTTTGAATCTCCTGGTGCAGCATCAATGGTGTCCATTTCCGCTTCATCAGAATGGTCAATGAGAATAATCTCCACTTTTCCCATGTTCATGCGGGTGGTATCGCGCTTTGTCTCTTCTTTCTGTGAAAATGCATGAAGTGAAACCATACATAGCACTATCGCCGTCTTTTTCATACTCGTATTTTTAATTGATTTAAGCGCGTTTTCTCGCTTTTGTAGGGTTAGACCTTGATTCTACTAAAAAGTTACAGCAGGGGTGGTTTATTCTTCCCAATCGGTCATGAAATCATCGAGGTCGCGACGATCTTTTTTCGACGGCTTGCCTGTTCCGAATTGTCTATAGGCGTTTTGAGCCAATTGGTATTGACGCAACTTTTCGCGCTCTTCGTCCGTGGTTGTGTCGAGCAGATATTCAGGAACTAATTTTGGTCCAACGCGTTTTTCCAAAAGCTGGACAACAGAATACGTAAACGACGCTGTATTGTGAGAAATGGATAGAAGATCGCCAACTTTTGGTTCGCGTGAAGGTTTGACGTTAGCCCCATTGACTTGCACCCTGCCTTTTGAAATCAATTCAACGGCATGCGAACGCGTTTTTGCCAAACGCACCGCCCACAGGTATTTATCCCATCTCAAACTCAAGGCGTGCTTTTTTAGAAAGAGATTCGATAATGCATTGATAAGAATGGTCAATGAGACTATAAAACAAGGCGTCAGTTACATCGCTGTTTACAGAAACGGTGTTCCAATGTGTTTTACTCATGTGCCAGCCCGGCTGAATTCCCTCGTAAGATTCCCTCAACTCGACAGCATATTCTGGATTTGCTTTCAGATTTACCCCAGAAAAATCATCCACATCGGCAAGCGCGAACATTTTGTTGCACACTTTAAAGACCAATGTTTTTTGATCGAAAGGGAAATGTTCTGTTACTCCTTTTTTCGCCAAACAATATTCTCTGTATGACTCAAGGTTCATTTTACTTAATGAATAGCAGGTGCGTTGTCATATCGACCCAAACGGTACAACATTCTTGTGTGCTCAGTCAGTGCAGACACGAATGTTTTGTAAGAATGGTAAGGCAGCTGGTATTCCGCTGCTGTCTCGCGTACAATCTTTGAAATCTTGCGGTAATGAATGTGACAAATGTTCGGGAACAAGTGGTGTTCAACTTGATAATTCAATCCACCAACATACCATGAAAAAAGGCGTGCGCCAGGCGCAAAGTTCGCAGTATTGTACAATTGATTCACCGCCCAATCTGCCTGAATGTTTCCAGACTCATCAGGCATTGGGTAATCAGAAACCGGTGTAACGTGTGCGGGTTGGAAAATACTTGCCAATGTCAATCCGGCTACAAAATGGCTCGCTAAAAACCCAAGGACGATAAGCCACCATGGTGCTGGCACTAAATAAATTGGCAATGCAATAAACACAGCTGCATACACAACTTTATTCACGATTAGAACTGCTAGATGTTTCGCAAATGTTATTTTCTGAGTTCCTATCAACCCCATTTTCTTGTAACGTACTGCTTGATTGTAATCTTTAGACACGAACCAAAGCAATGTCATCAGACCATAGAAGAACCACGCATAGATGTGTTGAAATTTGTGAAATCTTCTACGCTTTTCGTGCGGGGAAAAACGTAAAACTGGTCCTGGATTGATGTCTTCATCCATGCCTGTAACATTCGTATAGGTGTGGTGAAGAATGTTGTGTTGAATTCTCCAGTTTACATCACTTCCGCCCAAGAAAATCATGACGTTTCCCACAAGCTTATTCACCCACTCTTTACTCGAGTACGCACCGTGATTGGCATCGTGCATGACAGAAAGACCAATACCAGCCATTCCAAAGCCCATGATTACCCAAAGCAACATAATCAACCAATAGTTTTCTACAACGGTCATCATCAACACAAATGGAGTGAAATAAATGGCCAACATAGCAAAAGTCTTGAATACCATTTGAATATTTGCGTGACGCGAAATGTTCTCCTTTTTAAAGTATTCGTTTACTCTCTTTTTCAGAGTTTTGTAAAACTCGTCGTTGTGCCCCGATGCAAATTTAACACTTGAAATGTCCATGCAATTTGGTTTAAGTGAGGTGCAAAGATACGACATTCAATGAGTCAAACCTAACAATACGTTACGCGCTATCATTAAACAATATTCTCCTTAACTTTGTTAGAACTTGTAAAATAAGCGTGTACTCATGTTCAATTGCCCTGAAAACCATTTGCCTTATTGCCTTGATTTATTGACTCGGCAACGACTTCACACACTAGAAGTACACGTTGGGAACATAAGTTTGGGTGGTGCTGCGCCAATTCGCGTTCAATCCATGACAACAACAGACACCATGGATACGGTAGCATCTGTAGAACAATCCATTCGTATGATTGACGCGGGCTGCGAGTTGGTGCGTTTAACTGCTCCGAGCAAGAACGAAGCTGAAAACTTAAGAAATATACAGTCGGAATTACACGCAAAAGGATATTCAACCCCCCTTGTCGCCGACATTCACTTTACACCAAATGCCGCTGAAATTGCCGCGGGAATTGTCGAAAAGGTGCGTGTGAATCCCGGTAATTATGCAGACAAAAAGAAATTTGAAGAAATTGAATATACCGAAGAAAGTTACCAAGCTGAACTAAAGCGCATTGAAGAGAAATTTACCCCACTTGTTTTACTTTGTAAAATGAATGGGACAGCAATGCGGATAGGCACAAATCACGGTTCGCTTTCTGACAGGATCTTGAGCCGTTTTGGTGATACACCACAAGGAATGGTTGAATCAGCAATGGAGTTCATTCGCATCTGCGAAAAACACGATTACCATTCACTTGTCATTTCTATGAAGGCAAGTAACACCTTGGTCATGGTTCAGGCCTATAGACTTTTAGTAGCAACCATGTTAAAAAACGGACGATGCTATCCGCTTCATCTAGGCGTTACAGAGGCCGGGGATGGTGAAGATGGGCGCATAAAATCCGCTGTAGGAATTGGGGCATTATTGGAAGATGGACTCGGCGACACCGTCCGTGTTTCGTTGACTGAAGCGCCAGAGTACGAAATGCCAGTTGCACGAAAATTGATTGCAAAATATACCAAACGAAGCAATAATTATCCCCTGCCAGAAGGACAGATTCCGAGTTATTCCCCGTATCACCAAGAACGCAGAAAAACACGCCAACACCACAATATAGGTAGCGACCACGTTCCTGTTGTTGTTGCAGATTTATCAACGAAAAAGGAAATCACACCAGCGAATTTTTTCGCCTTCGGATATACCTATTCAGTTCAATTGGACAAGTGGACCATTTTGGATCAGGCAGCTGATTATGTGTACATCGGTTCAAAGACCTTAGACTTTGAATTACCAGGACACCTCGGTGTAATCGTCGATTTTGACATCTGGAAGAAAGAGTACTCAAACAAAGCCGGATTTTCACCCTTACTTTCACTAGATGATGCTCCTTCGTTTCCGGAAGACATCGCTGCCTTTTTAGCAGTAAAGGCAGAGGATGATTTACCAGTTGATTTGCTTCGTTCACGACCAAGGCTAACGCTCATTGGGTCAACTGAATACGACAACAAGACACATGTTTTTCGTTACTTTTATTTGAATTTAGCGAAATTTGAACTTTTGAATCCTGTCGTCCTTCAGTTCACTGAAAACACCACAGACGAAGAAACCTTCCAATTAAACGCGTCATCAGATGCGGGATCGTTGTTGATTGATGGCTTTGGAGATGGGCTATGGTTAAAGAGTGATCAGCCAAGAAAAGTGATTAACTCGACTGCCTTTGGAATTTTACAAGCCACACGCTCACGCATTTCCAAGACCGAGTACATCTCGTGTCCATCGTGTGGACGCACGCTCTTTGATCTTCAAGAAACAACAGCGAAGATTCGCCAGCGCACCTCTCACTTAAAGGGACTTAAAATCGGAATCATGGGTTGTATCGTGAATGGTCCGGGAGAAATGGCTGATGCCGACTACGGATACGTAGGTACAGGGCAGGGGAAGATTACCTTGTACAAAGAGAAGGAAGTTATTAAAAAGAATGTGCCTGAGGAAAAGGCGGTAGATGAACTCATCGAGCTGATTCGCTCCAATGGCGACTGGATCGACGCACAGTTTTAAAATAAAAAAAGGTCTCGAATTAAATTTCAGACCTTTTTTATTTTCAATATGTTTCACGTGAAACTACCTTCCCAAATGAATGAGTAGAACAGATATATCACTAGGAGAAACCCCACTTATTCGGGTTGCTTGACCAATATTCACAGGTCTTATTTTAGTAAGTTTCTCTCTAGCCTCAGTGCTTATGCTTAACATCGTTGTAAAGTCTGTATTCAATGGTATAATCACATCCTCCAATCGGTTCATCTTGTGAGCCTGTTCTTCTTCGCGTGAAATATAACCCTCGTACTTCATTAAAATCTCAGCTTGTGAAACGATATCAGGGTGATCTTTTGTCAAGCTTTCAGCTAAGTTTTTTAAATCTGAATTCACATTCAGCAGATCAGAAATTTCTATGTGTGGACGAGTAATAATGCTCGACATTTTAACCTTTTGAATCAATATTGCTGAACCTTTTTCTTCGAGAGTTTGGTTTAATTCCTCAGGAGAAACGCTTGTTTCCTTAAAGGCACGAATCAATTTTTCTGTGCCCTCGTTTTTAATTTCGACCCTTTTCAAATCACCTTCATTGGCCAAGCCTATGACAAAACCAATGGGAGTAAGTCGAACATCCGCATTGTCCTGACGTAGTAGAATTCTATACTCGGCACGACTAGTAAACATCCGATAAGGCTCCTTCGTTCCTTTTGTAATCAAGTCATCAATTAGAACACCAACGTATGCTTCGTCTCGATTTAAAATGAACGGCTGATCACCATGTACCTTCCTGTGCGCATTAATTCCAGCCATTAAGCCCTGACATGCCGCCTCCTCGTATCCAGTCGTTCCATTGATTTGGCCGGCAAAAAAGAGATTGTCGACCAACTTCGTTTCCAAGGTGTGCTTCAACTGTGTAGGCATAAAATAGTCATATTCGATCGCGTAACCAGGGCGGAACATTTTAACATGTTCAAAACCAGGAATGCTTTGCATTGCTTTATATTGAATATCTTCAGGCAGAGATGTGCTAAACCCATTCACATAGATTTCCACAGTACGCCAACCTTCAGGTTCGACAAAAATTTGATGTCGGTCACGGTCTGCAAAACGATTGATTTTATCCTCTATGCTCGGACAATATCGCGGACCACTAGATTTAATAGCCCCATTAAACATTGGAGAGCGGTCAAATCCTGTTCGAAGAATATCGTGGGTGAGTTCATTGGTATATGTAATGTGACATGGGCGCTGTTGGGAGAGGGGAGAGGTGTTTCCAAAACTAAATTTAGACGGGGCCTCATCGCCGTGTTGAATGTCCATTTTCGAATAGTCAAGAGAACGACCATCCACACGCGGGGGAGTTCCAGTCTTCATTCGACCCGCCTCAAACCCCAACTCAACCAATTCCTCTGTAATTCCAAATGACGCTTTTTCCGCAGCGCGTCCGCCACCGAATTGTTTTTCTCCGAGATGAATCAAACCATTCAGAAAGGTTCCATTGGTTAAGACTACGCTTTTGCCATATACCGAAATACCGAGAGAAGTTTTAATTCCACGTGCGGAACCGTTTTCAACGATCAGACCTGTACACATGTCCTGCCAGAAATCAACATTTGGATTTTCTTCCAAAAGAAATCGCCATTCTTCAGCGAACTTCATTCGGTCATTTTGAGTTCTGGGAGACCACATAGCTGGGCCCTTTGAAAGATTTAGCATCCGAAATTGAATTGCACTTTTGTCGCTCACGATACCAGAACCACCGCCGAGCGCATCAATTTCACGTACAATTTGTCCTTTCGCCACACCTCCCATTGCTGGATTGCAGCTCATCTGCGCTATGGTATTCATGTTCATTGTCACCAACAAAACCTTTGAACCCATCTTTCCAGCAGCGTTTGCGGCCTCACATCCAGCATGGCCTGCACCGACCACAATTACATCGTATTCTTGAAGCATCTTGCAAATTGTTTCACGTGGAACAAAATTACAACCACATCAGCCTTTATGTTTCACGTGAAACATACTTATCTATATAATAATTCTCTTTTGAGCGCATTATTCGTGATTCCTCCTCGGATTTATCGCCGTAGCCACACAAATGCAAGACACCATGTACACAAACACGTTTTAATTCCAATTCACGTGTTACTGTATTTTCAAAAGCATTTTCATACACACGGTCTATCGAAACAAATAGATCGCCCGATATTTCAGTGTGCTCTGAATAGTCAAATGTGATGATATCCGTATAATAATCGTGTTTTAAATACTGTTGATTCATTTCTAATAAATGCGCGTCTGAACAAAAAATCAAGGTAATTTCGCCAATTGAGCAACCCTCTTCAACAGCAACTTCATTCAACCAAAAAGAAAAAAGTTCCAAAGAAAACTCTGGAACTTCTACGTTTATGCATTCAAACGATATCATTGTTTTGAAAAGTAAATGGTCACCGTTTTACCTAAATTATCAAACTCGACATCATCCGAAAGATTTCGCATCAAAAAAATTCCTCGACCATTTTCCTGAAGAATGTTTTCCGGCGCAGTAGGGTCGGGTAAATTGGTAGAATCAAACCCTGGACCTTCGTCAGAAACACTAAAACAAAAGCTTTCACCACCATCGGCAACAGCTACGTCTACCTCAAGGTTTTCTTGACGCCTGTTGCCATGAATAATCGCGTTATTCACCGCCTCTGTGACAGCAATCAATACGTTGCCATAATAATCCTCATTCACTGATAAATCAGCGCACACGCGGTCTATTAACGTCTCCACTTTTCCTACATGCTCAAATGACGATGGTATTCTAAGTGTTTCAATAAGTTGGTATCCTTCTTTCATCGCTCTACCGATTATAACGACCGATTGAAGTACTCGTTTGCTTTGTCCTTGTAATACTTTCTGTACACCGGATCTATAGCACGAAGTAGATCAATTTGTCTTAATTTCTGTCGGTTATACTCATCAAACAAAATATTGTTACCGTTATTTTCATTTTTTCCAGAAGTCGATTCACGCTTTTCTTCAAAGCCCCTTTCCATCATGGCTTTTTCACTTTCCAACAAACGCGTCAAAATTTCCTTTTGCCGGGTAATTAGATCCTTCGAAAACTGCTTATTGATCAAGGCCCGCTCTTGCTCTTCCAGCTCTTTAATCAAAGGATTCAACTGATTTCCTTTTCCCTTTCCCTCTTTGTTCAATTCGTTTCTCAACTGCTCCAAACGTTGACGAATCGCTGTTTGTTCCGCAGCCATCTTCGCAATCTCTTTGTTGCCCAAACCCTGCATTCCCATGCCCTCTTGTCCCGGTTTGTTGCCTTGACCTTCCCCTGGCTTTTCCCCTGGTTTTTGACCTCCAGGATTTGGTCCTTTCTGCATCTGCTCCAATTGCTTTTTAAGCATCTGCTTCATGTCGCTTGAGTTCATTGATTCTCCACTTTTCGGTTTCGAACCTCCAGGCTTCGAACAAGAACCGCTGCCCGCTTTTTGGCTCTGCATCTGCTGCTGCATTTGTTGCAAACTTTCATTCAAGAGCAAAGCCAAATTATTGTAAGAGGTCATTACGGTCTGTTGATGGATACCAAGATTTGACTTTCGGTGTTCATCAATATCCTCCAAAGACAAGTTGTGATTCTCTCGGATCGTATTCAACTCCTTATCCACAAAAGAAGCAATCTTCGGTTGTCGTTTCGCCAATGCCATTAAACTATCACGAACGATCTTAGTATCATCGATTATTGCGCGCTGTTTGCGGCCATATCTTCTATATGCCGGGTCGTTACTACCAATGCTTGCAAAACGTTTCATTACCTCTTCCTGGTCGAAACTTAAGGCCATCAAACTTTCTAAAATATTGCGCAAGGAATTCATGTCCTCTTCCTCCTGCTGTTGATTTGCCTGCTGCTGCATCGCATCCATCTGCTCAGCCATTTCCTTCATTCCCTCTGCTGCCGACTTCTGGTTCTCTCCCGCTTTCTTCTCCTTGGAATTCTCTAAGCCTTCTTTTGCTTCATTTAAGTCCTCACTTATTTCACCCTCCTTTTTTTCAGTATCACCTAAATCCATAGGTCGTTCCAGGTCTTTATTTAGCTCATTCAACTTCTTTAAATCCTCCTTCAACTCATCAAACTTTTTGTTGATCTCATCCTGCTTTTTAATCGCGTCCTCCTTCTTTAATTTTTCACCCTCAACGTCTTTTTTAAGATCTTCCTGTTCTTTAGCAAGCTCTTTCAGCTCCTTCTCTATATCATCGATTTTTTCGTTTACCTGAAGACGCTTCAACATTTCTAAACTTCGATCCAACTGCTTCTTCATGTCCTCTGAAGACTGCTCGATTTTATCTAAATTCTCCTTCAACTCTTCTTTGTCATTTTGCTTTAGGAGCTCTTCCAATTTCTCCAACAACTCCTTCAATTCATCGTCCATCACTTCATTCAACAACTTCTCAATCATCTCTTGCTTGTCGAGTAACTCCTGGTCCATTTCAGAAAGTTGATCTTTCTGCTGAGTACTTTGCTGCATTTGTTCTTGCATTTGTTCCAAAGATTTCTTGATACTCTCTTGTTCTTTTTGCAACTGCTGCACTTGATTCAATTTGTTCCAATCGCTATTCTTTGAATTCATGATGTCCTTCTTCATTTTCTCGACATCCTTCTGAAAATCCTTGGTGCGATTTAGAAGACTGGACAAATCATTCTGAATCTTCTCCTGATCATCCTCACGCTTCTCATTCAACTCCTCCAAGGATGGTAATTTATAGGTGAAAACTTGACTTCGCGTTGACTTCACACCATTCACCCCGTCATTGTCGGAAACCACAAAATAATATTCAATGCGGTCATTTAATTTTACTTTCTCACGGCGAAAATCTACTGCAAAATCAAAGGGAATATCAGTTCCTGCGACCTTCCTAACGGACAAGCGTTCTTCACGGCGTTTGCCATCTTCTGAAATAAGTGTGTAAACGAACTGCAAATTGGTTAAGCCATAATCATCCGTTACCTGACCAGAAAAGAACCGTAAACCGTCGGATATAGTGTCTTGTACTTCATTCACAACAACAGAAGGGTAGGCGTCTTTTATAACACTCAACTGAAAACCATTTGAGTCAACCTTGTTGTGATAAGCGTTCTTCATGTAAATGTTGACGCGCGCCATTTCGGTGAGCTTTTTAGACATGGTAAAGCCTTCGCTTGTAAATCTCTTTTTGACTCCGTTGAACACAAAATCAACATAGCTTGTGTTCTTCGTTAAGACACTCCAATCGATTATCGTTCCTTCCGGAACAGTGAGATCTCCCGCATTCGCAATCACTTCATCTTGCTTTCCTAAGTAAGCGGGGTAGGACAGCTTCGCCTCCATTTTACCAATGGCTGATCGACCAAAAACAGTCAATTGATACGCATCGCTGCTGAATTCATTCGCCTCAAAAAAGAAAGCGCCAGATTCTTTCGGTTTGCGGACGATTCCCGTAAACACATTTTTTGCCTTTCGTGTCATTAAAAACTTTCCGTTCTCACTGACTAAATAGATGTGATCTGGAAAATCCCGACCTTTTAAACGAACTTCTACAGGAAAGTCTTCCCCTTCTTCAATTGAAGTGTTTGCGTTGCTTAAAACGAAAGAAAAGGGCGCGATTGGTTTAAATTCCTTTTGGTAATTCACCACGCGATTGGTTCCTTGTAAGAGGAGAGAAGGGGCCGCAACTCCCACAACGACAAAAATCAAGAAAATCGGAATTAGGAATTTCGCATACTTCTTGTTTTCCTTGAAATCAATCGCCGAAGCAAAAGGGACGGTTGTTAGGGCGTTGGCACGCTGAAAGACACTGGCTCGAAGCAATTCTATGTTTCCCGCATTCGACGCTAAATCATCCTGCAGTTGAAGAGTGTTTTTAAGTCGGTCTGAGATGTTTGGAAAAAATGTTCCGATAATTTCTGATGCCTGGTATCGATCGATTCGCGCACCGAACGAATAAAGTTTTAGCAATGGAATGGCAATGAAACGAAGTAAAATCGCAAGGTTAAGTAGAATGAATCCAAAGAAAAACAGCGCACGCATTACCGACCCAAAACGTCCAAAATATTCCAAGGTCGTCGTGAACAGGAATGTAAATAGAAACACTCCTACAAACAACAAGACACCACGAATCATCTGGTTTTTATAATACTTCCGGATAAACGCGTCTATCTGTTCCAACAATTGATCAAATGCACTACCCATCACACGTACTTTTTGGCTTAACCTACTAAAATAAAACATATTCTTCAATTCGTTCATGGTGAACGACACTCAACAACGAAAAACGTCACTTTTAGTGCTGTATAACAGCCATTGAATCTTATTCCCTCCGCGAAATCTCATTATCTTTGCGCAAAATAGTTTTACATGTCTGACAAGCCAGTACGCGTTCGATTCGCGCCATCACCCACAGGACCATTGCACATGGGGGGAGTAAGAACAGCTCTTTACAACTACCTCTTTGCAAAGAAATACAAGGGAACATTCATCATTCGAATTGAAGATACAGATCAGACACGCTTTGTTCCTGGGGCACAAGACTACATCATGGACTCTTTGAAATGGTGTGGAATTCTGCCGACTGAGGGTCCAGGTATTGGTGGAAATTACGGTCCTTACGTGCAATCAGAACGCAAAGATATGTACCGTCCTTATGCCGAACAATTGGTAAAGGACGATGCCGCCTATTATGCTTTTGACACAGCGGAGGAGCTGGAAGACATGCGCGAACGTGCAAAACAAATGGGAATGCCTAACTGGCAATATAACCATGTGACACGCACCACACTTAAGAACTCAACAACGCTTCCACAAGATCAAGTAGACGCCATGTTGGCTGAGGGTGTTCCTTATGTCATACGAATGAAAATGCCGCGCAATAGAGATATTCGCTTCGAAGACATCATTCGCGGATGGGTGGTTGTAAACACGAACAATCTCGATGACAAAGTCTTGTTTAAAAGCGACGGCATGCCCACATATCACCTTGCCAATATCGTTGACGACCATTTAATGGAAATTAGTCATGTGATTCGTGGGGAAGAATGGTTACCGTCTGCACCGCTGCACTTTATGTTATATGAAGCATTCGGATGGGATTGTCCACAATTTGCACACTTGCCCTTGTTGCTTCGTCCTGACGGAAATGGAAAACTATCGAAGCGCGATGGTGATCGTCTTGGATTTCCTGTATTCCCAACAGACTGGCATACCGCTGAAGGAGAATTGTATTCAGGGTACCGTGAAAAGGGTTACTTCCCTGGGGCCTTTATTAACATGTTGGCTTTCCTTGGGTGGAACCCTGGCACGACACAAGAACTCTTTTCTTTGGAAGAATTGTGTGAGGCATTTACCCTTGACCGTGTTTCCAAAGCAGGAGCGAAGTTCGACCCCGACAAAACCAAGTGGTTCCAGCAACAATATTTGCGCATGACACCAGAAAAAGAGTTGGGTGAAATGCTCGCATCAGAAATGGAGTCGCCTTTGGATTTAGAATCCCTCGAGACCATTTGTCATCTCATGAAAGAGCGAGCAACATTTATTCGCGATATTTTATCTGATGGTGCTTATTTGTTTGAAGCTCCAACAACATACGACGAACAAACTGTTTCCAAAAAATGGAAAGATGACTCAGCAGAAGTTTTGGGTGAGTGGAGGGGCATTTTAGAAAACATCGCGTCTTTTACACACGATAGTATAGAAAACGCCTTCAAAAATTTCCTTTCAGAGAAAAATTTAGGAATTGGCGCTGTTTTGCCTCTTTTCCGACTTTTATTGACAGGAACAGGAATGGGGCCGAGCATGTTTGAAATCTCAGAATTCCTTGGCAAAGAAGAATGCTTATCACGTATGAATCAAGGACTTATAGAAGTAGAGGCATTGAAAAATCAAGCATGAAACATACAATTGAAGTCAACGGAATAAAAATTTATGCTTTTCACGGCTGCTTGCCAGAAGAAGAAAAAATTGGAGGGCATTATGTGGTTGATGTTATGTTAAATACAAACTTCAGCGAAGCAGCCTTAACCGATGAACTTTCAAAGACGGTAGATTATGTATTAATCCATCAAGTAGTCAAAGAAGAAATGGCCATTCGATCAAAATTGATTGAGCAGGTTGGTCAGCGCATTGTGGATCGGATAAAACGCGAAGCGACGGGGATAAATTTTTTACGTGTCAAGGTAACAAAACTCACCCCACCGATCAATGGGGATGTCGACAATGTTGCTATCCTCATTGAGGAATAATTTTTTTTGGTATATTTGCACACCTAGTGGTTTCGTGGCCGAGCGGCTAGGCAACGGTCTGCAAAACCGTGTACAGCGGTTCGAATCCGCTCGAAACCTCAACCAAAAAGCCCGGTGCAACGCACTGGGTTTTTTGATTTTACAGCCATCAAGCAAGGCTTGAATGGCGTGTAAAATCAAAAAATTCAGTTGACTTTCGCAGAAAGGCAGGGCCTTTTGGTTGATATGCGCCCATAATCCTGGATCATGTAATAATCCGCTCGCGACCTAATCCTAAATCAACAAATCTCAATATAAATGTTTGACCCCGATGGGGTCGTGAAAACCTAAACAATACAAAAGCAACGGATGTTCGACCCCGATGGGGTCATATCTACAAATATGCAACAAGAAGCATACAATAGCTCATTAACGGCGTGTAAAATCAAAAAATTCAGTTGACTTTCGCAGAAAGGCAGGGCTTTTTGGTTGATATGCGCCCATAATCCTGGATCATGTAATAATCCGCTCGCGACCTAATCCTAAATCAACAAATCTCAATATAAATGTTCGACCCCGATGGGGTCGTGAAACCCGACACAATACAAAAGCAACAGATGTTCGACCCCGATGGGGTCGTATCTACAAATGGGCAACAAGAAACATACGATAGCTCATGAATGGCGTGTAAAATCAAAAAATACAAGGTCATTATTGTTGATTCACACACAACAACAGAACACCATTCACTTCAAGTTTAAATGACTTTTTTCCAGACCTTTGCATTCATTTCATTAAAACATAATACATTCGTAACTAAAACAAAAAAATGAAGACTGTCATTATTCAAATTCTTTTTTCAATAATTTTTATACCCACTTGTATAGTATTAGTAAAGGCGGATATCAATTTGTGGATACCTGGCGGTGTGACTATTGTTTTGGTACTTGGTATACACGGTGTCAAACGCATTGTCAGTAACTTTAAGTTTAACAAAAAAATGAACACAGAACAATCACCAAAGGAATTAAAGAAACTTATTACAACCATAGCGTCTGAAGGCTCTGATGAGATGGGTGCTGCTGAGATAAGCAAAATAAAAGTTTGGCATGATGAAATGATTGTTAAAATTGATACTGGAGAACTCAAAACACTTGGTGATTTAGCAAACTACATTGATAACAAGGCTCCAATTTAGAAATCTGAGCAAGAAGCAATTGATTAAGAACAACACTATGAAAAGTTGCATCTTAAAACAATCAATTTGAGACACTTCGTCTTCAATACAAGCCACGCATTAACGAACTAAAGTTCCTTCTCGCCCTAAAAATTTAGTGCGCAGAGGCCTATAAAACCTCGTAAATACATTATAAACAATTAGTTATTGAAAAAAATTTTGTGTTTTATTAAAAATCTATAAGTACTTTTGTCCTCATTATCACGCACTTATATCTTTATTTTTTCATGAAACGAATTCTGCTTATTCTACCTTTACTTGCCGCTTGCGGTACAGACAATCCTGTTGCTTCAAATGGTATGTGTACGTGCAACAAGGAAACACAGCAACAAAACACAGATGGTTCTTTTTCTACCACAAACATCACAGCACCAACGCCCGACGCTTGCGAAAAAGACGGAGTCATCGAATATTCCTCTTCACGCAAGTACAGAATGGTTTGGCATTGCAACTGATCATTCGATTATCGCATACTTCACTCAAATTCATTTTTCTTCGGGGTCAACACGACACTATCCAAAATAAGGGGCTACCTTTGCGCGAAATAACCACTGTATGGAAATTCTTGTTACCGGTCCTGATGGCGTGCTTGGAAGTAATCTAGTTCGTGAACTAATCAGCCGCAACTACGCGGTAAGTGTACTTGTTGAACCTGGAAAGGATCCCCTCACATTAAAAGGATTGCCAATCACCATCATTCATGGAAACATTCTCGATGCCGAATCAATCGATAAGGCCATTGGGGGTAAAGATGTTGTATTTCATTGTGCGGCAGCTACCAGCGTTTATCCACCCCGAAACGAAATGGTTAATCGGGTAAATATCGACGGAACTCAACATGTGATCGATGCTGCACTGAAACATGGCACAAAGCGCCTGATCTATGTAGGAACCGCAAATTCCTTTAGCTTTGGTTCTTTAGAAACACCTGGTATTGAAGACACTCCATACCTTTCGGTTCAATATGGACTCGACTACATGGATTCAAAGTACAAAGCACAACAATTGGTTCTTTCAGCAGTCAAAGAAAAAGGCTTGCCCGCATTGGTTGTAAACCCAAGCTTTATGATTGGGCCATATGATTCTCGGCCTAGCTCTGGTGCGATGATTCTTGCAGTGCACAAAGGGCGTGTTCCTGGATATTCCAATGGAGGAAAAAACTTTGTTGCCGTAAAAGATGTTGCTACAGCTATGGCGAATGCCATTACCATGGGTAGAATAGGTGAATGCTACATTGTTGGAAATAAAAACCTTTCCTACAAAGATGCCTTTGCTCTTATCGCGAAAACCATTGGTGCAAAAACACCAACCCGTCGATTGACTGATTTTATGGTGCAAGCATACGGCAGAATGAACTCGTTCTTCGCGGGAGTTTTTGGATATTATCCTGGAATTACAACAGAATTGTCTAAGATTTCAACGGAAAACCATTTCTACTCTGCCGCTAAAGCTCATCGCGAATTACACATGCCACAAACTCCTTTAGAAGTTGCAATCAAAGAATGTTTTGAATGGTTTAAAGAAAACAATTACCTCGACAAGAAACAATGAAATACCAAACACTTGATGTAGATCTGTCCTGGCAGTTCGATGATTTGACCTCATTCTTACCGATTGTTCTTTCGTTGGTCTTCTTTGTTGTCTATTGGTTTACCGCGCAATCATCTGTCATTAAAAACCGCTTTTATGCAGCACATGACCTTGACACAGCGTCGCGCAAACACATCTTTTTTACAAAGTACTTTGGCTTCCTTACGATGGGGGTAATTCCTTCTTTGATTTGTCTCTTTTTCCTTCCAAAATATACCCTTGCTGATTACGGCCTAACCTTTATTCCATCGACAACATTGTTTACTGTTGTTTGGACCCTAGGGCTTTCTGTGTTGCTTATTCCCCTGGCTTACTTCAGCGCTAAAAACCCAAAGAACCTTGTGAACTATCCTCAAATTCGGGCTAAAGTATGGACTCAAAAAACAGTGTTCATCGCAGCGCTTGGTTGGGCTTTGTATTTGTTCGGTTATGAGTTTTTGTTCCGCGGAACACTCTTGTTCCCTTTGGTTGATGCCATTGGTGTTTGGCCAGCTATTGCTGTGAACATTGCGCTTTATTCTGCAACACACATTCCAAAAGGCTTGGATGAAACGATTGGTGCTATTCCTCTTGGCCTTGTTTTGTGTTTACTCACCTTGGCCTCTGGCACCATTTGGATTGCTTTTCTTGTGCATGTTGCTATGGCGTGGACGAACTGCTTTACTGCACTAAGGTTTCATCCCGACATTCATTACCAGCCCAAACAAAAATGATCGGAGAGCTGAACGGAAAGGTGGCCATCATCACGGGTTCAAGTCGTGGCATTGGACAAGAAATTGCGCTGGAATTGGCCGCGAAGGGCGCGAGTATCGTGTTAAATGGGCGCGACGCCGGTCGTCTTGCAGAAACCGAAAAACTCATACGCCAATATCACAGCCGGGTGATCAGTGTCTGCTGTGATGTTTCACTTAAAGAAAGTGGGAAAGAGTTGATTGATCGCGCGCTTGAGGCTTTTCAACAAATTGACATCCTGATCAATAATGTTGGGGTTTCTATGCGTGGAACTGTGGCAGAAGTAAATCCAGACGTGTTTAAAACAGTGTTTGATAGCAATGTGTTGGGCACAATCAACCCAACGATTCCAGCCTTGCCTTACTTGCGTCTAACAAAAGGAAGCGTCGTGTTTATCTCAAGTTTGGCAGGCATCCGTGGTTTACCCTTTCTATCGGCTTATGGCGCATCTAAAATGGCTTTGCGAGGAATCGCTGAATCCATTCGCATTGAAGAGGCCAAGTATGGAATCCATGTCGGGTTGATTTATGTTGCCATGACAGATATTGCGCACAACAAAGAAGCAATTGGTGCAGATGGAAAAATGGTTGTTCTAGATTCGCGAAAAGACCGTAAGGTGCAAAGCACAAAATCTGTAGCACAGGCGGTCCTTAGAAACATTAAAAGAAGAAAATTCATCAGTACTTTAACTCGTCTTGGAAAACTAAACGCCTTCCTTCAGTCGCGATTTCCAAGCTTAGTTGAGCGTATTATTTTAATGAACATTAAAAAGTTCGAGGAGGGAAGTAAATAAGATGTTGATCGGTAAAGATTTTGAAAAAATTGAATGGGACTTCATGGGTTTACACCTTTTGGAACCCAACGCTATGATTGGTGATGTCATTATTTTTACTCTAGCTATAACGCTGGCTATAAAGGTTAAAAAACACAGTAAACAGCCCGTATTTTTCACACTTTGGAAATGGTTTTTCATCATTTTTGGAGTTGGCTTCTTGGTGGGTGGCTTCGGACATTTATTTTACAATTACTTGGGTTTAACCGGAAAATATTTTTCTTGGTACAGCGGAATGTTTGCTGCGCTCATGATTGAGTTGGCGATGATTTCTATTTTTCCAATCGTTGAATGGCGAAAAAAACTTCAAGCAATATCCTACATTAAACTTGTTTTGTCTATTGCGATTGCCACCTATATTTATTTTACCGTTGACCTGATTGCCGACCCATCAAAAGGATTAATCGTGCCTACGCTAAACTCCGTTGTTGGGTTGGGATTGTCTTTGGGTTTTCTTGGGTATTATTACCAGCGAAAAATAGATCTATCGTTTCGTTATTTTTGGATCAGCACACTCATTTTAATTCCTTCAGCCATTTTTCAGGCCATGAAAATAAATGTACATCAATGGTTTGATAGAAATGACATGAGTCACGTTCTACTCATTACAAGCATCGCTCTCTATTTCGCCGCAATCAAGAAATATTATAAATCCTTAGGATAAGCTTTTCTTACCTCACAATGTGCAGGGTGCTGTAGGTTGTAATGAGCTTTCCTTCTGTGTCTCGGGCGGTCACATAATACACATAATCACCTGTAGGAACCACCTCACCATTCATGGACAGACCTTCCCATTGGAAATGCAAATCCGTTGTTTGAAAGACTGTTCGGCCCGCGCGATCAATGACCACACAACTAAAACTACCGCTCTCTATTTTATCCTCTGAAATGTTCAATTGAAGGACCTCGTTTACACCATCCCCATTTGGAGTAAATGTGTTTGGTAATGCGAGCTCAAGTGTTGATGAACCTTGAGTTATCATTTCGTTCTCTGTGGACTCTATTGTGCTTACACTTCCTTCCGTGACAACTTGACTTGCCGAAACAAGCGGTGCTAATTGTGTTTCTTCCGCAACAATCGTTTCGTCTAAACGCTCATTTACTTCTTCAAGAACGGGGTCAAAAGAAATGTAAGGATTTTCGTATTGCGGTGTGTTCGGTGTGAGATCGTCTGAAAGAATTGTGTGGTTTTCTGTTGCTTGTTCTGGCGAGTCTTGTGTGGTTTTTATGCTTTTCTCCTCATTAACGAAAGGCGAAGTTTCAATTGAGGATGGTGTTTTTTGAGGTGTTTCTTTACCACTCACCACATAGTAGGCTACAACAGCAACTGCCGCAGAGGTGGTAACACCAAGAACCAATTTGGTGAGCATAGACATCCCAGAAGCCGCAGCAGCAGAGCCTCCAAGTTGCGAAGAAATATTTTCCCACAACTCAGGGCGCACCCGTGACTCCAAACCGTTCAGTTTGTCACTAAATAAATCCCTTATGGTATCTTTTTCACTCATTTCTTTTCCAATCGTTCGCGCAAATACGCTCGTGCACGGGAGTATTGTGACTTCGATGTGTTCTCTGTTACACCTAAGGTTTGCGCGATTTCTGCGTGCGAATACCCTTCTATAGCAAACATATTAAACACAACCCTGTAGCCATCTGGCATTGCTCTAACGAGCTTCATCAAGTCCTCCGCCATCATTTCTTCTTCGATAAACGCGTTGTTTTCCAGTTTATATCCCACATCTTCAATGTCGAGATCTCCTTTAAACTTTACTTCTTTACGAATTTGATCGAGTGCAGTGTTCACCATGATGCGACGAATCCACCCCTCCAAAGAACCCTCTTTCTTAAAGTCAGAAAGCTTCATAAAAACCTTCACGAATCCATCTTGCAACACATCTTCTGCCTGCTCTGTATTCTTTGCATAACGCAAACATACAGACAACATTTTTCCCGCAAACTTATCAAACAACTCTCGCTGCGCCCTGGCATTGCCTTTCACACATTCGTTGACTAGCGTAATATCATCCATAGCGCACTCAGACAAAAAGACATATATGTTTCCAAAAAGGTTGCATGCGCTTTAAAGTTAGGTATAAAACAAGTAATTTCGAGTGGTTAATTGCGCTATGAGATACATCGCTACGTTTATTTTGAGTTTTCTTTTTGTCTTTTCAGGCCCCTCGCTTTTTGCGCAAACTGGAGACGCTTTTCCAAAAATTAAAAATGGAAAATGGACTGGTGCACTCTTACTTGACTCATCTGCCTTATTGTATTTCAAGTTTGATGTGACACAAAAGGAAGATGGAACGTACCGACTCACCGTAATGAACGCTGATGAAAAAATCGAGTTGACTGACCTCGTTATGAAAAACGATTCTCTACATGCTAAATTTCCTTTTTTCAACTCTAAATTTGTTTGGAAAGTCACTAAAAAGGGCTTGTCCGGATACTGGCAGAACCTCCAAAAAGGAGAGAACTATCGCATACCCTGTTCTATTACATATGGCGATTTTTACCATCCGCTCCGTTTTTTAAGTACGTTCTACCCCCCAAGCAACATTCATGGAATCTGGGAAGCAACCTTTGATCCTGGCACTGATGACGCTTATCCTGCAGTTGGTGTTTTTAAGCAGGAAGGACAATGGATAAGTGGTACTTTTCTAACCGAAACAGGAGATTATCGTTTTCTAGAAGGAATTGTTTTGGCAGACAGTGTTGTCTTGTCTTGTTTAGACGGGGCACACGCCTGGATGTTCACTGGACGCATGAAAGGCGACACGCTACGAGGACATTTCTACAGCGGGAAACACTGGAAAGGAGAATGGATGGCTGTGCGGAATGAAAACGCCTCGCTTCCTGATCCAGACACATTAACGAAAACCGAAACTTTTGAACCTTTCCGTTTCACGATAAACGCCGCAACATCCGAAGTGACATCTAGCGAATTTAATTTTCCTGGTGAAGATTATAAAAACAAGGTGACAATCATTCAGATTATGGGGTCTTGGTGTCCAAACTGCCTGGATGAAACTCGATATTTCTTATCTCTTTATGATAAATACCATGCACAAGGTTTGGAAATTATTGCTGTGGCTTATGAAACCGGGAAAGACCCTGCGCAGCATCTTGAACGAATTAAACAATTGCAGCAGCGACTAAACATACCTTATCAAATTGTGGCTGGCGGTACCTCGAGTAAAGCATTGGCATCAGAACAATTCAGTATGTTGACAGACATCATATCCTTCCCAACGGCAATTTTCATTGGACGCGATGGACAAGTGAAAAAAGTACACACTGGATTTAGTGGTCCTGGAACTGGTTCTTATTATACCGAATACACCGAAGAAACAGAACGCTTTCTTCAGGAATTACTTCAAGAAAAATAGTTGTTAAAGCGCTATTTTCTCCACCCGTTTTTGATGTCTTCCACCTTCGAATTCAGTGGTTAAAAATACTTCTACCATTTCCTTTGCTTCATCCATAGAAATAAAACGCGCCGGTAAAGCCAAAACGTTTGCGTTGTTGTGCAAACGCGCCAATTCTGCGATTTCCTTTTTCCAACACAAAGCGCTACGAATACCAGAATGTTTATTCGCCGTCATATTGATTCCGTTTCCAGACCCACA
Organism: uncultured Flavobacteriia bacterium; assembly: GCA_903873915.1. Lineage (GTDB taxonomy): Bacteria > Bacteroidota > Bacteroidia > Flavobacteriales_D > Crocinitomicaceae > M0103. The sequence continues at coordinate 37,238 of CAIQQH010000115.1, forward strand.
AATAAGTATTCCACGCATCCCCGGATTCGCTTCTATTAGTTCTGCAACTGGATGAGCATAGTCGGGGTAATCGATGCTCTCTTCCGAAAAACAACCAAAATCCTTAATTTCATACCCTAAGTCCCGCAAATATTGACTTACTTGTTCTTTGAGTTGAAATCCTGCATGATCTGCGCCGATTGGAATAATCTTCATAATGATGTGTTTTGGTCTTTCAAAGGTAAGGCTTATGCACAATGCGTCCAAGTTTTAAACATTCAAGGCTTTTTATAGAATGAAAAACACAGTAAACATTGAGTTTTAAAGACGAGGTTTCACACATCAAAAACGATAAAATTGTGAATTAGGGTTAACAACTATTCAAACATTTGTCTTGCACAGCTCAACAATTTTAAGAAAGCAAAATGCAAACGACATACGCAAGGAAAGTTTTGGTGACTTTTGGTTTATTTATGAAAAGGGTTTGACACATATATTCATCACTTCTTCCAAAGAAATTATCCACATCGCTAATAAATTCTAAATTGTTAATTAAGTGATAACATACTTGAAATCAAATAGTTTATATATTTTAAAACGTGTTGATAAAGGTTGTACATTTGTTGATGACCAATTTTCCAAGTAAAACGAAGTCATTTTTCACACATATCAA
>CAIQQH010000116.1 GCA_903873915.1 uncultured Flavobacteriia bacterium
ACTCAGCAAGAAAAAAATAAAAATCCCCTCGTGGAGTGCCTGTCCCGCGAGGAACGCTGCGGGAGGGATTAAGGGGTGGTTTATACATGCTTCCTAAGCTATAACGCAGGTGCCAATACCAGAGAAGTTCACTAAAATTCGCTTTTGATATTCGGCCCTAGCGGCTTTTCCGCAGCGGAAATGAACGAACAAAATCTGAACATAATTCAAATGACCAAAAGTACACTGTGCAATTTAGATAAAACATAAAGGTGGTTTTAGCCGGACAACAATGGTTACGAGTTATGAATAACTAGAGATTAGTTGAAATTGCCTTCAGTTCTTTGGTCTAATGGAATCCATTGATTTCAAAAAAAGAATTAAAAAATGAGTTCAAAAAAATCCGCTCTTTAGAACGAATCCAAATAACCCTTTTTGTACCTTTACACTTAATATGACAGAGGGGCAAAAAACACCATTTATTGTTCGTGAAATTCGAGAACAATTTCCAGCATTGCGTCAGCAAGTGTATGGCAAGAATTTGATTTATTTTGACAATGGTGCAACATCACAAAAGCCACAGGTTGTGCTTGATGCGATCAATAAGTACTATTCAAAGGACAATGCGAACATTCACCGTGGGGTTCACTTCATGAGTCAACGTGCGACAACAGACTTTGAAGAGGCGCGGAAAATCATCCAAAAATACATTCACGCGCGAAAATCAGAAGAAATCATTTTTACCAAGGGCACGACGGATGGAATCAATCTCGTTGCCAATTCCTTCGGTGATCTTTTAACGCCAGGGGATGAGATTTTGATTTCGGCGATGGAGCACCATTCTAACATCGTCCCGTGGCAGATGCTTTGTCAACGCAAACAATTGATTTTGCGTGTTGCCCCGATTAACAAAAAGGGTGAATTAATTACCGAAGAATTCGACAAGCTGCTTACTAAAAAGACCAAGCTTGTTGCCATCACGCACATTTCAAATACGTTAGGCACTATAAATCCTGTGAAAGAGCTGGCTCAAAAGGCACATGCTGTTGGCGCGAAGATTCTTGTTGATGGCGCACAAAGCATTCAACACATGCCAATCGATGTGAAAGACATGGATTGCGATTTCTTTGTGTTCTCAAGCCACAAGGTTTTTGGTCCGACCGGAATTGGGGTGCTCTATGGCAAAGAGGATCTACTCGATCGCATGCCACCCTATCAAGGTGGTGGAGACATGATTTCTCGGGTCACTTTCGAACGCACCACCTACAATGAATTGCCGCACAAATTCGAAGCAGGAACGCCTCACATTGCTGGTGGGATCTGTTTGGGGGAGGCGATTAAATTTTTGTCTGGCTTAGACATCGACGCCATTCAAACCCACGAGAAAGATTTGGCGCATTATGCACAAGACTTGCTCGATACCTTCGAAGGCATGCGCATCATCGGTGAGGCGAAGAAAAAAACAAGTGTTGTCTCCTTCATCATGGAGGGCATCCACCCGTTTGATCTAGGGACCTTACTGGACAAACAAGGCATTGCCGTTCGCACTGGTCACCACTGCACCCAACCCTTGATGGATTTCTATGGAATTCCTGGAACTGTGAGAGCATCGTTTGCGTTTTACAACACGCGACAAGAAGTCGATACCTTCATCGAAGCCGTAGAAAAAAGCATTCAAATGTTAAAATAACGAGGGAAACATTGCTGTTACCCATTCAAAAAAAACAATAGTCTCCAAGTACGTTTCACATGACCTTCGCAGAAAAACAACAAGACATTATCGATGAATTTTCACTGTTCGACGATTGGATGGAGAAATACGAATACATCATTGACCTAGGAAAAGAGTTGCCCGCCATTGACCCTACTAAAAAAACGGACGATCGCTTAATAGAAGGTTGCCAGTCGCGTGTGTGGTTGGACTCCTCATTGGACGATGGAAAAATGATGTTCACGGCTGATTCTGATGCCATCATTACGAAGGGAATTATCGGCTTATTGATCCGTGTCATGAACAATGAGACACCAGAGGATGTTGCAAAAATGGATTTGTATTTCATCAATGACATCGGATTGCAAGAACACCTGTCACCTACCCGTTCGAATGGTTTGGTGAGTATGGTCAAACGAATGAAAATGGAAGCTGTAAAACAATTGATGCATTGATTTCGCATCGCGTTTAAGACACAAGAAACATATGGAACACGAAATAATTAACTTGGAAAACAAGGTTGTAGAAATGCTCAAAACCATCTACGACCCTGAGATTCCTGTAGACATCTTCGAACTCGGACTCATTTATGAGGTGCGCATTGGCGAAGACAAACATGTTGACATCGACATGACGCTCACATCACCCAACTGTCCAGTTGCGGAGAGCATGCCAAAAGAAGTGGAAGATAAAGTGTCAACGGTGGAGGGCGTCCTTTCGGCCAAGGTGAACATTGTTTTTGATCCACCTTGGGACAGAGACATGATGAGTGAAGAAGCCAAATTAGAATTGGGCTTCCTATAAATTTGGCTAGAGGAACAAACAAACATTTTTTCAAATGAAACGCGTTGTCATTACAGGTATTGGGGCTTTGACTCCTATTGGAAATTCTGTAGAAGAATTCTGGACGAACATGAAAAATGGCGTCAGCGGTGCTGGTCCAATTACAAAGTTCGATACCTCAAAATTCAAGGTCACTTTTGCTTGTGAATTAAAAAATTATGATGCTTCCCTTCATTTCGACGGAAAGGAACAGCGTAAATACGATCCCTTCTCTCAATATGCACTTATTGCCGTGGACGAAGCAGTAAGAAGTGGAAACATTGATTTTGACACCTTAAACAAAGACAGAATTGGGGTGATCTGGGGTTCAGGGAATGGCGGGATTCAAACCTTCCAGGACCAAATGACCGAGTTTTGTGAGGGCGATGGAACACCACGCTTTACGCCTTACTTTATTCCACGCATTCTTGTAGACATTGCATCTGGCATCATCTCCATCAAATATGGACTGCGCGGCGTAAATTTCTGTCCCGTATCTGCATGTGCCACTTCAAATACCGCCATCATTGAGGCCTTTAATTACATCCGTTGGGGGAAGGCAAACATGATCATCACAGGGGGTTCTGAAGCGGCGATAACCGGTTCAGCCATTGGAGGATTCTCCTCTGCGAAAGCATTGTCCACGCGAAATGATTCTCCTGAAACGGCATGCAGACCTTTTGATGTCACTCGCGATGGTTTTGTGATGGGCGAAGGGGCCGGCGCACTCATCTTGGAGGATTACGACCATGCCATTCTCCGCGGAGCAACCATCTTTGGAGAAGTTGTTGGCGGTGGAATGGCTGCAGATGCCTATCACCTTACAGGTACTCATCCCGAAGGAGATGGTGCAGTGCTTGGAATGAACGAAGCACTTGAAGAAGCTGGGATTTCTCCCGATCAAATCGATTATGTGAACATGCATGCAACATCCACACATTTGGGAGACAATTCAGAATTGATTGCGGCAAAACGAATCTTTGGTGAAAGACAATCCTTGTCCGTTTCAGCTACGAAGTCAATGACGGGTCACTTACTGGGAGCTGCAGGTGCGATCGAAGCCATTGCATGTGTGATGGCCTTGAAAGAAGGACAAGTTCCTGCGACCATCAACACCACAGACATAGAGCCCGATTTTAAAGACCTATTCCATTTTCCATTGGGAAAAAGTGTAGCCAAGGAAATGACCTATGCCATGAGCAATACCTTTGGTTTTGGAGGACATATCGCCAGTGTGATTTTCAAGAAGTTTGATTAGCCCTGACTTACTCGGAAAGTTTCACTTTTTGTTTTCCAGTAACTGATTTTGAGATGATCCATGGTATCACGGCGCTTATAATGGCAGCATAAAAACACCAAACCGATATTTCAAAACCGGGAAACAAGACCTCCGTAATCATCAATGAACCAAAAATCAAGATCCCGAACCAACGCATCCCCTTCATGCTGCTGAAGAATGGAGGGATCACCGTTGCTATGAAATACCCAATTCCTTTATAATTCAAATTAAATTCTGGAAAGTCCAAGACATACAGAATATGCTGGTCATGAATGTGGGCACTCACAGGAAATGCTACCAAGCAAAAGGCGAGATATCCACCTACAAGCACACCAATGGCCAATAAAACCCTAAGGTATCCGCGATTTTTTTCATCTTTCTCCGCAATTAAAATGCTCCAAGGAACATAAATTGGCCAGAATACTTGCGCAAAGAACAAGAATAGGTAAATGAGCTCGTACTGAAAATGATGAATGGATGGCTCCGAAAATGTTAACCAGATCAATCCCTCAATAAACTGTTGAACGGCAAAGTAAAAAGGGATGACTGCAAATGGCAAAAATTGGCGTTTGTTGGTAATGGCAACGGAAAATCCACCTATCGAAGCAAGAACACCTCCTGCAATAAAACTGGCACTGGCTGAAAAACACATAATTAAGAGCGGTTTGCTCAAAGTTAGTCTATCATTTCGGCTGCACAAAGGACATCGAACAGGTTAAAAGAGAACCAATACTGCTCCAAAACCTGATGGTTCTCATCATCAAAAACTCAAGACTTCAATGTATTAACTCAAGTATTCATCATGATTTTATCCTTCTTGACCTTTCATCAATTCTTTCTACTGCGATATGATCTTACTGATTGAGCCGTCGCTATAAAGTACAATTCGAAGTTCGCCAGTTTCTAATTCGCATTCTCGTCCCATGATGTCCGTAATTTTTACGATTGTTTTTTCGTTGAAAGTTAATTCTTCTACACCGTTGTAATAACCTGGCCCTTCGTGAATGGTATAACCGTTCGCTACTGCACAACCTACAGCATCTGTTTGCACAACAATATATTTTCCTGGACAAATATTGGTTATGTGATCCGATGTAGCCCCATTTGACCACACATAAGAAAACGGAGGGTTACCATCAAAATTTCCACATTGATTAGAAGCTCCCACTGCAGACATTTCACCAGTACAATCTGATAATATCGTAGGGAAGTTCATCAAAGCAACACTAATCCCACCACATGGATGCATACCGGCACTGTTCGCGATCGTAAAGGTTACGACCATTGGCACTCCATCATAGGTTGTATAGGTAACACTATACGCTCCACGACATAGATTTGATCTGTTAAAATCACCGTATTGGGTATAAATTTTAGGAACAATCCCCATGCCATGCCAAACGATTGTGGCAGGGTCGACATTGAGGTGATATAATGATGCAGTAGCATCACAATTATCAATTCCTGAAACGACAGTGTAATCTACTTGTGTAAAACCAATCAAAAATAGACTATTAGCTACTGAAAGGAGAAAGAATTTTAACTTTTTCATACAATATTTTTTGAATATATAAAACTAAAACATAAGTGATTCAAATACATTTAATGGTATTTGAATAAGTCTGAATAAAAATAATTCTTGGACGAAAACTAACTTTAAGTGACCCAAGAAACAATTTAAACAATTACAAATAACGCCTAATCAATAATAATTTTATGATTTTCAATTGTGTCATCTGTTAAATATAATGTAAAAATATACAAGCCAGGTGATTCATTCAAATTAATTTCAAATTGATTCACCACAGTAAGATTGTACAGTACAACACCATTGATGTTAGTGACCACTACCTTTTCTATTTTTTCAGACTGATCAAAATGTACAATTCCGTCGCTTGGATTTGGGTAAAGATGAATCTTATTATTCTGGTCTTCAATATTAGGGGGAACGGCCGTTGACGTTTTACCAATAAACTCGCATTCTCCATCCCAATCGAGAATGGCACGCGCTTGATAAACACCAGATCCAAAAACCATGGGATCAAGACAGGCAATGTCCATTAAAAAAGTGGTGTCCATTCCACTCAAATCTATAGAATCCAATTTTCGTTGTAACCAAAGTTCTGGAAACTAAATAATAAAACAACTCTTAAATACTTCATATTAATGATTTAGAGAGGTGAAACTATTGGATTTTACTAAACACCTATTTTGTAGATTTTATTAAAATACGAAATTTCACATTTGTATTTTTGTTTTATACAATTGTATATCAGTTAATTATGTGTTTTTTTTTGACTTGGATTTATTTGTCAAAAGTTTAGTACCGTTCTCCAAAAAATTAGTACTTGTACCAAATAATTTCGTTGTGAAAATAAGAAAAGGAGGCTCACTTCATTTACGCTAATTCGTAAAATCGTTATAATAAAAATGCACTGAATTCATTTGATGTAGGTTTCTGTGTTAAACAGAAACATCATTATCGATTTCCTTTTTATCAGATCTCAATCGACGGCGAGCTTCGCGTTCAAGATTTTCGTTGGATTCTTCGTTTATTATCTGTTCGTCCGTTCTTGGTTTGTATAAACCCATCAAAATACTCTTACGCACGAGGTCTGCCGGATTTTTCGCCTCAATGCGTTTCATCAAGTCAGCGCGAGTGGCATCAATGGATTTCTTAGAAAGCATCATACGTTCGGCCATTTCATCACTTTTCTTGCCGTCACAAATCATTTTAAGGATGAGCAATTGACGTGCACTCAATTTTAGCTGAGCG
>CAIQQH010000117.1 GCA_903873915.1 uncultured Flavobacteriia bacterium
CGGGGTGGACGAACCTCTGGTGTACCTGTTGTGGCGCCAGCTGCATCGCAGGGTAGCTATGTTCGGATGAGATAAGCGCTGAAAGCATCTAAGCACGAAACTCGCCTCAAGATGAGATTTCTTTTAAGGGCCGTGGAAGACTACCACGTTGATAGGCTACAGGTGTAAAGACAGTAATGTCAAAGCCGAGTAGTACTAATTACCCGTAGACTTATAAACTTTCTTCCGACCCATTTACTACTTCAATCATCCGATATATCAATCTAATGAATTTAGATCGCAACGGACAATAGACTGAAAGACAAAGGACAAAGGACTTTGAGCTCATCGTCTACCGAAACGATCAATGACTTTAGGTGTCTATAGCAGCATGGTCCACCTCTTCCCATTCCGAACAGAGAAGTTAAGCCTGCTTGCGCTGATGGTACTGCCCTTTTGAGGGTGGGAGAGTAAGTCGATGCCACTTTTACGAAAGCCCCTTCAGCAATGAAGGGGCTTTTTTGTTTTAAAATATTTTATAAGGAAGGATTCAATAAAGATCAATTCCTCGCTCTCGTTCTGGTTCTTGCTCTGTTTTCCTCGGGTGGGAGAGTAAGCCCTTTGTCTGTCGAAGCAAATGCGTAGACAGGGATGCCACTTTTACGAAAGCCCCTTCAGCAATGAAGGGGCTTTTTTGTTTTAAAATATTTTATAAGGAAGGATTCCGTTAAGATCAATTCCTCGATCTCACACTTGTCCCGATCTTTTGGGACTCCAACTTAATCTGATTACATGACCCCATCGGGGTCACATCTTTGTAACTCCAGCCTAGCGCATGTACCCACGACCCCATCGGGGTCGAACAAAATAACAGCGATGAAATAGACTCATCGCTCTCACTCTGTTCCTCACTCTGAAATACAGTGGGGCTTTTTGTTTATAGCAATTCAAAAGAATTATAGTTTTAAAGTAAAGATCAATTCCTCGCTCTCGCTTTTGTCCCGATCGTTCGGGACTCGGCCTCGCTCTGTATATCCCGTCGGGGTCGAACAAAACAAAATGACTATGCTATAGAATTCATACTACCTTAAAACTCGTGCTTGATAGCGTGGTACAATACTGTATGCTAAAAGAAATTATTAAGAATAGTCTTATTGAGATTATCTCTCAATCGTGCTTTAACTCGTGCTCAACAGATGTCCCAATCGTTATGAAAAACCTCGGAAATCTTACTTCACAAGCAATGACTGAGATTTACCTCGTGATAAATCATCTTCAATGACAATCACATACATTCCAGATGGAAGTAAACGCGTGTCCAAGGTATGCGTTTCTGATTGATCAAGTCTATGTTCTTGAACGAACTTCCCTTCAATCGTTTGAATTAAAACTTTCAAATTACCCTTAAAGTTCCCCGTAATCGTGATCTTATCCTGAAAAGGGTTCGGATAAATAGTGTAAAAATCTTCATTGTTAGATCCGATACCATTCATCGGACATTCTCCATCCACATAAGAAACTATCCCATGGTGGTACATCGCTTCAGCGCTGTTCTGGTAGGTCACTGAATCACATCCGCAAACGGGCTGGTAAATGTTTGGAACCTGAATGCTTATGTCAATTATACTTGAATCAACACATGCGACTACAACAGTCGTATCTGACATGCACATGGAGTTGCACGCATAGGAGCTCGTAAAAAAGTACGCCGTGTAATCATTTCCATCTGATCCAATCACCGAACATCCAGACACCATTATACATTCTGCCCCGAAGCTGGCCCAACCAATAGGCATCGCACAAGCCCCAAAATCAACCCCTGTAGGTATAATCCTGCAGGAATCTGGAAATGGACAAGGGCCTGGTGTGTAGTCGATGATTCCTCCAATATTTTGAGCAACACAGGCATTCTCATAGGTGTTGCCATCACACCCACACACAGGATCGAATACACCAGGACAAATTGCTGTTGGATCAATGAGTGATGAATCAATGCATGGTTGTGCAAGGGAAACCGCACTAATGAATGCTACAATTAAATAGAGAATAAACCGCATAATACATTCATTATTAAAAAAAAACGAAAAGATTAAAGAGAGAAGTTTACTCCACAATCAAAATGTAATTGTTCTTTTTCCCTTTCCCCAACAACACATATTTGTGGTTAATCAGGTGCTCGCTTGTCAATTGAAAGTCTTCCCCAACTTTTTCTTTATTTACAGAAATGGCATTGGCCTTCAATTCTCTTCGGGCTTCACCATTCGAAGACAAGAAATTCGTTTTCGCTCCGAGGGCCTCTACAATGGACAAGGAATCTCCAAAATCTTCTCGTGATACTTTCGCTTGTGGAACGCCATCGAATATCGCGAAGAAGTCTTTTTCGGATAACTTGCGCAAATCATCAGCTGTTGATTTTCCAAAAAGAATGTTCGATGCTGCAATGGCTATGCTCAACGCTTCCTCACCATGA